>JAOUHJ010000101.1 GCA_029865225.1 Nitrospira sp. | reverse complement strand
CGGGCCTGAGCCACACCGGCACAGCAGAACGACGGAGCATTTATCAACCCAACCGAGTCAGCACAGAAAGCAGAGACTCAGATTCGCCGACCGTCGTTCAGACTCATTTCCGGATTGGAAAATACTGTCTGGATGGGTGCGGAGTAGCGGTCCCTCTCTTTTGGGAGTAAATGCAGAGGACATGCCATCACAAGTTGCGACGATTCCATGTTATGAGTGTTGTTTTCCTCGGAGATTTTTGGGGTCTTTGGGGGAACTCCCCTCTTAGGGTGTAGGGAAAAGGATGCAGGGGTGGAGGATTTTCCCTATGGCTTGTCCGTCGAAAGTTTTTTCCCGAGGCGTCGGGCCAATCGCACCATGCCAGGGGAGCGGTCACTCGGGCTCAAAAGAACATTGAGGAAGTGAAGCTGGCTCCCGTCTGCAAAGGCGGCGGCAAGACCCTGTTCGAATTCTCTTTGGGTGCTGATCCGCGAGCCTTTTCCACCACCGATCATCTCGCACACTCGTTCGTACTGCCACTCATGCACATCGTTGAAGGGACCTTCCAGAATCTCGCGCTCTGTCGAATATCCCCTGTTATTCAAAAGAATGACAATCGGGGCTTGTCCGTAGCGGACGCAGCTGGCCAACTCGGTGCCGGTCATCTGAAATGCTCCATCTCCGACTAGGACGATCGGCCGTAGGCTGGGGTCGGCGAACGACGCGCCCAAGGCGGCAGGAACGGCGAAACCCATCGAGGTGTAGTAGGCGGGCGAGAGAAATTCGAACCGATGGCGCACATGGAGATCAGCTGCGGCAAAGAGTGATTCCCCGACGTCGGCAATCACAACGGTCTTTTCGGTGAGCGCGGTATCCAGGTGACGGAATAGCCCCTCGAGCGTGACCGGCGCATCTAAGTTCGGAACAGACGAGGGGGCGACGACGCGAGTCGGAAGCGAGCGCGGAGCATGAGAGAACGAGGGAAGCGGAGATTCTACCAGGCCTTGGACAAAATCCTGGAACTTGATGGATTCGTATCGATGGTGCTTGATGGCGACACGGTCGGCTGTGGCATGGATGGTTCGCCCTTCCGAGAGGAGGGGTGATCGTGCATCCAGATCTTCCACGTCGGACAGGATGGAACCCAAGATCAACAGACAATCGGAGTCATTGATGAACTGTTGCACTTCTTCACGGCCGATCAGCCCGCCGTACACGCCCACATAGAGCGGATGATCCTCCCGAATGATCGATTTCCCGAGCAAGGTTGAGGCGATGGGAATGTTGAGGCGCTCGACCAGACGAGCCAAGTCGTCTTGCAGGCCAAAGCGGCCCACCTCGGCCCCGACGAGCATGGCCGGTCGTTTCGCGGACGCCAGCATCATACGCACTTCGCTGATCGCTTCCTCAAGCGCCGCTGGGTCGCTTGGCGTGTCTTCGATGCAAATTGGTTTGCCCCCGTCGGTCAGCGGGCAGTGGACCATGTCTCTGGGGATCTCAATATAAATCGGTCGGCGGTAACGCAGGAGGGCGGCAAAGGCGCGATCCATTTCCCGTTCTGCGGTCAAAGGGTCGTCCAGTGTCACTGCCGCCACCGTCATTCGCTCAAACACTTCTCGCTGGGTGGAGAAGTCTCGAACCATATGGTGCAAGTAGGGAGTGCGCGTTCGTTCCGAAAGGCCAGGAGAACCGGTGAGCAGGACGACCGGCGACCGTTCGGCATAGGCGCAGGCGATGGCGTTGACGGTATTCAGCCCACCGACACAATAGGTCACACAGACCGCTCCGATGCCGTTGATCCGGGCATAGGCGTCTGCCGCAAATCCAGCGCAGTCTTCTCTCGTAGTGCCAATGTGTTTGATCGGCGAGGCTTCGATCAGTTGATAGAGCGAGAGGACATAGTCGCCCGGGATACCAAAAATGTGGCGAACGCCCAGACGATGCAGGCGATCCAACACGGCTGTTCCAATGGTAGCTTTGTCGCCCATTCTTCTTTATCCTCACAGGGATGGTTGAAACGACCCATCATCAGGAAAACATACTGGTCAGGCTTCGTCAAGCAATGCGCGTGAGATCATCGAGTTGACGACAGCCAGCATGTGACCGCTCACGTACACAGTCATACAGACACACTATATGATACAGGAGAAAAGACGATGATGCCGACGGCCCAGGTTCGCCTTACGTCACTGCGTATTCCTGAAGGACGGCATCTTTGGCTCTTTGCCGGTCATGTCGGGCCGGTCACTGGCCAAGCAGCGGCAGGGGACTTGGTCGATGTCCTGACCGCCGACGGACAGTTCTATGGGCGGGGTCTCTATAACCCTGATTCGAAAATCCGAGTTCGTCTCCTGACATTCGAGGATGAACCTATCGACGAGATGTTTTGGCGGGGGCGAATTCAACAGGCGATTCGTCTCCGGCAGCGAGTGGTCGCACAGTCCAATGCGTACCGGCTGATATATGCTGAAGGCGATAGATTACCGGGATTGATCGTGGATCGCTACGATCAGCTGCTGGTCATGCAGTGTTTATCGTTTGGCATGGACAGCCGGAAGGAACTCTTGGCTGACGTGTTGATGAAGGAGTTGAATCTCACGAGAGTCTATCTGCGGAACGAGGCCAAGAGCCGGCAACTCGAAGGGCTGCCGCTCGAACGGAGGTTTCTCTCCGGCGGCGGTCAGACACAAGTCGAGATTCACGAAGGATCCGCGAAGTTTGTCGTGGATGTGGAGCGAGGGCAGAAGACCGGCTGGTTTTGCGATCAACGTGAGAATCGCCTGGCGGCGGCCAAGCTTGCGGCAGGAGCTGAGGTGTTGGAAGTCTTCTGCCACACTGGCGCCTTTGGCATTCATGCCGCGCTGGCGGGAGCCGTTTCAGTGGAAGGCCTCGACGTCAGTCAAGACACACTGGCCATGGCCAGAACACATGCCTCGATGAACAAGGTGGAGGATTGCTGTACCTATCGCCATGCCGATGCCTTCGAGGAGATGCGTAAGCTGGTGAAGGCGGGGCGACGTTACGACTTGGTAGTCCTCGATCCTCCGGCCTTCGCTCGCAGCAAACAGGCGTTAGCTGGTGCCTTGACTGGGTATAAGGATGTCAATCTCTTGGGCCTAAAGCTGCTGAAACCCGAAGGGTTCTTGGTGACGAGTTCCTGTTCGCATCCAGTCTCTGAGGCAGATCTCTGGAAGAGCATTCGCCTCGCGGCCCGCGACGCCAAGCGAGACATCCGGCTCATCGAGCAACGTGGTCAAAGCGCCGACCATCCCATCCTCGCGAGCATGCCGGAAACGCGGTATCTGAAGTGTTTTATTGTGCAGGTGATGTAAATGGTTTTGGTTTCTCTGCTAGCCGGTCTTTGCACCTAGTGATGTTCGTATACTTCTGTCTGGAAGTCGAACGGCGGCTGACTCATCGAGTCAGCCGCCTTCTCTGGGGATTATTGTTGTTGAATGGCGGAGAGCAGCCACCGTCCATCCTGCACGCGCATGAAAGTCCAGACTTCACAGGATTCCGTCGGTGTTTCTTCACTGCCTTCGACAAGGTAGCCCGGTTCTCCACGTGGGATCGTTGTCGAGACGGTATAATCACGGGCGTTCCAGCGTAGGTCCACGGTGGCATAGGTCGTATCGTCTTCCGACCAGGCTTCACGCACGTCTCCCTTGAGCAACTCCACTCCTTCCACGTGATTCTGCACGCCTCGGCTATGGTCCTCGGCCAAGGCGGTGCTGAAATAACTCAACATTTCCGGTGTTACAAATCGTCGCAAGGCCGCTACATCTTGCATGCTCCAGGCTGATTGAATATCTGTGAGGAGTTGTTGAAAGGTGGCTTTGTCTTCCGACGTCACGGTGTAGGATTTTGTGTCTTGCTCATCCGTCGTGTGATTGGCTGAAACGTCCAGGAGGCTCCCCCTTGCGGCCGTGCTGCGTGACAGTCCAGTGAAGACCGGTGCTGGGGTTTGCCTAGACCTTCTGAAGAAATACAGTGCGCCGGCTCCGATGGCCATCAGGAGGAGGATGAGCCCAAAGGAGTTCCCCGACGTCGATGCTGTTCCCGATCCCGACTCCGTGTCGGTCGTCTTGGCCGTGCTCTCAGTCGCGCCGAAGAGCATATGGCCGATCCAGGTCCCGGCCAGGCCACCGGCGATTCCCGCGAGCAAGGGGTTGCGTTGCCACCATGACGCTGATGTGGCTGGAGCAGGTTGGCCCATCGGACTGTTGGCGGCGGTAGGCGGCGGCGTTGTCGATGGCTTGGCGGTGGTGGACTGCTCGATGGGCTTGGCGCCGTTATTTTGATAGGTGCGGGAACCACGACTGCCCATGCTTCCATACCCTCCGCTTTGTGAGCCGCGGGAAAACCCGCCACCCCCTCCACGAGCCTTGGCAAATGACAGCGTTGGTACGCCGATAAGTGAGACGATGAGACAGATCGAAATGAGGTGTGAACGTTTCACCATGAGAGTTCCTTTCACAACAAGATAACGCCCTGATACGTACATCCGCATATTAGCAGTTTTCGATTTTGAAAACCTGACATTCGTGACCCATCCCAGGCAGACAGATGCGCGAGGCCGGTTTTCACCCTCTCGAACTTCTGTCGGCTTGGTTTGCACCGCATGTTGTGGATCTCCTACAATGACCTGCGGAGGTATCAGCCCGTTTGTTCATGACCGGGTCGTGCGCATCATATCAATTGTTCTCATCTGTGTGAGGAGGCTTCATGGATGCAGATTTGGTGGCACAGCTTGGCCCGCTGGCTGCGCTAGCTGGTGTGTGGGAGGGTGACAAGGGTGCCGATGTGGCTCCGTCGGACGATCGGGGAACGGAAGAGAACAAGTTTCACGAGCGGATCACGTTTGAGCCGATCGGGCAGGTGCGGAATCATGAGCAAGTGTTGTATGGCTTACGCTATGCGACGGTGGCGAGACGAATCGGGGAGGCCGATCCCTTTCATGAAGAGGTTGGTTATTGGCTATGGGATGCAGACGAGCGACAGGTGTTGCGTTGCTTTATCGTACCGCGCGGGGTGGCACTGATTGCCGGGGGCACGGCGGAGCCGACGGCCACGATCTTTTCCCTCTTAGCGGAGGCAGGGTCTGATACCTATGGAGTTTGCTCGAATCGCTTCCTCGTGAAGGAATTTAAGACGGTGCGCTACGAATTGACGGTGACGATTCTCGACGAGAACCGATTCCACTACCGAGAGGACACACAACTTCAGATGCCGGGCCGGTCGGATCTGTTTCATCATACGGATGAGAATACCCTCACACGGGTGACGGACTAGTTTCGGCTGAATAGCGGCACCAGAAAGTGAAAAAAGCATGATGCCTGTAGTCCAACCATTAACCGATGCACAGGCCGCACTTTTGGCGCGCTTCCTCTCTTCACCGCAACGTCCCATAGACACCTTCACCTATCCGCAATTGGCGGGGTTCTTGTTCAGTGTGGCCAATGGACCGGAGTTGATCCAGCCCTCAGAATGGATTCCTCTCGTCTTCAACGATCAAAATCCACAGTACGAGACAGAAGAGGAGGCCAATCACGTACTCCAGGCCATGATGGCGCTTTACAACGACTGCCTCCGGGAACGAACCGGAGGGGCTCGGTCGCTCCCGCCAGGATGTGAGATGAGGCCGCAGCCGATGGACAACCTGACGACCGATGCCCCGTTGAGTCAATGGGCGCAAGGGTTTGGAATAGGCTATGACTATCTGGCAGAGGTGTGGGAGGCCTATACGCCGGAGGAGTTTGATGAGGACCTCGGGGCGGTGCTCATGACACTGACGTTTTTTTCCTCTCCAACGCTGGCCGAAGCCTATCATCAGGAAGGAAATAAAAAGCGCACCCTCTCTCAGCTTGCCAAGTCCGTCATGAAGATCTTCCCCGAAGCCCTGCATGAGTATGCGCAGCTGGGGCGATCAATCTATCGGGCGAGGCTCGAAGCCGGCGATTTGGATCTAGAACCTCCACGCCATACCAAAATCGGCCGCAACGATCCTTGTCCTTGCGGGAGCGGGAAGAAGTTTAAGAAATGCTGTGGTGGGACAGGCTCCGGTCCTGTGTTCCACTGATACGCACGGTTCCGCGGACGGTTAATATCTGGAGCGTTCGGGCAGACACGAGGGAGCGTTTTGTTTATACTCCGTACATGTCACATCGCTCTGGCTCGTCCACCTCTTTTTCGACCGAAGGTCGGCGGACGTTCTACGAAGGCCATCGTTCCCTGGCCTTGTTCATGATCCTCGTGGTGTTCGCGGCCCCGTTTGCAGGACTCTACGTGGCTGGGCTCTTTGGTGCGGTCGTGGGGGTACTGGTCTCTGCCGCAGCCTATGTGCTCATCCCCTACCTATGGAACTGGTTGGGTAAGTGATGCGGCCTAGTTCCTGGCGCCCTCGATCAATCCATCGCATGGCGGACGATGAAGTTCCACCACCGTGGGGAACATGAGCGCCGCGAAATCCCAGTATCGCATACTGATCGCCTCCGAGTGCGTGCCGCCTTCAAAGACAATCTCTCCGTCCTGCGCGAGCGACCGATCCACATAGACCGGAAGTCCATAGAGCATTCCCAAAGGCGGCATCGCACCCACCTCACAGTCTGGGAAGAGCTCCATAATCTCCTGCTCGGTTGCCAATCGCACGCGATGAGTCCCGAACATCTTGCGAAGGCCATGAAGGTCGACGGTCCATCTTGCCGGCAGGACGGTGGTGACGAAGTGTTGTTTAACCTTCACGATCACGACCTTGGCCATGTGCTCTTCGGGTACGTGAAGAGTCCGCGCGACTTGAAGAGCGCCAAATGTTCGAGAGTGAGGGAGCACCTCGTAATGAACATGTTCGCGATCGAGACGAGTTCTGACAGTTTGAGGAATCGGCATGGCGTACCTCCTGTAGACGCAGATCTCCAGGCAGAGCTCTGCTGGTGGGCGAGCAAGACTGTCTATGAGGCAGAGAGGAGAGGCGAAGGTTTGGGTTGAGGATCATGACTACGACTCCTCGTAGATCATGACGACCTGAAGTACAGCGCCATTATATCTTCTTTGGACACAAAAGCAAACTCGTTCTCGCCAATCCAACAATACTCTGCTTGGTGAAGATCACTGGATGAGAGAGCGGGTGGTGATGGGCGACATCAGGCGGCGGCAGCTGGTTGGCACTTCGCCTGCTGCAGTCGATTGAGCCCGTCGAGAGCCGCGGTGCGATAGCATTCGGCCATGGTGGGGTAATTGAAGACGTTGTGGACGAAATATTCCACCGTGCCTCCATACGTCAGGACCGATTGGCCGATATGGATCAGTTCGGTTGCTCCTTGGCCGATGATATGAACTCCGAGGAGGGCATGTGTGTCTCGGTGAAAGATCACCTTTAAGAGACCATGGAGCTCTCCGCTGATGTGACCGCGTGCCATTTCTCGAAACAAAGCCCTCCCGGTGGCGTGCGGAATATCTGCGGCGGTGAGGTCTTCTTCGGTCTTTCCGACCATCGAGACCTCTGGAATGCTGTAGATGCCATACGGAATCACCTTGATTTCATGCGCATCGGGAATCTGAAAGGCATGACAGGTGGCGAGACGGCCCTGTTCCATGGCAGTTGCGGCGAGTGCCGGGAACCCAATGACATCGCCTGCCGCATAGATGTGCGGGAGCGCGGTTTGGTAGTGGGCGTTGACGGGGAGTTGCCCCTGTTGGTCTGTGTCCAACCCGATGGCCGGAAGATTCAACGCTTCGGTATTGCCGATCCGCCCCATCGTGTAGAGCAACATGTCGGCCGTCACGGTTTCACCATTGTGCAATTGAACGGCCGGACGGTTCGAGTCATCAATCACCACATTCAGATGCTCTTGCCCCAGCTGGATCGCTACGCCGTTCTCCTCCATCTGCGTCGCCAGCGCTGCTGCAATTTCCTGATCGAGAAACCGCAACATCTGATTCCGGCGGTCAATGAGCGTCACCGTGATGCCGAAGGCGGCCAGCATCGACGCATATTCAGTTCCAATGACACCACCACCAATAACGATGATGCTGGCGGGATGCTTCCTGGTGCGTAAAAAGGAGTCCGAATCGCAGATCATCACATCGTCGAATGGAATCTCCGAGGGGCGGCGTGGGCGTGACCCCGTTGCGAGGACGATGATCGAGGCGCGGACGTGATCGACGGTTCCATCCAATCGTGTCACGCTCAATGTATGAGGATCGACAAAGCTCGCAGTGCCCTGGAGAATCTCGATCTTGTTCCGCTGCAATTGGTGGCCCACCACGCCGACCTCGGTTTCGATGACCCGATCTTTTCGTGCCATGAGATCAGGGAGGGTCAATCGGCGCGTGAGCTCCGCCCCCAGTTGGGGCAAGCCTCGCCGCCCTAAACCGTGAAGGTATTCGATGGTGTCCTTGAGGGTCTTACTGGGTAAGGTACCGGTGTTGAGCGATGCGCCACCCAGTTGCGATGCCTTCTCGACGAGAGCCACCCGTTTTGACAGCTTCGCCGCTTGAACCGCCGCTTTCTGGCCCGCTGGTCCGCTCCCGACCACCACCAGGTCATAAGATCGCATCGAGGATCTCCCTGTTCACTTCGCGAGGGGTCCTGCACGTACGATAGCGTGGAGCTCCCCGCTCGCCAAGAAAATAGCGGATGTTCGAAGCCGAATCTGGCGAAGCCGGTGGGCCAGATCAAAGCCCCGGTAGAGGCGAACAGGAAAGATATCGTGAGGCGGTGCCGACCCCTTGCATAGGTGTTGGACAGGTTGTATGGTGTGTGCCTATGGGTCAGCTGTACACCATTGCTGGACGTTGTCGATGGCTTCTAGGGATCGGTCTGACGATTGGTATCAGTTTAGGCGCGCCGCTTCCCTATGCCGGTGCGGCCGGTGACAGACCTTCTGTGATTGGGTCGTCGGATTCCGACATGATGACGCCGGCTGCCATCGTCACGGAGATGGACAAGCGGTGGGTGCCGTCAGCTCCGATACCGGGAGATAGCAAGGTGCTCATCCGGACCATTCCGAATGTGTCGAAACAAATTTCGGTAGGAGGGACGACGCTGGTACCCTACATCGGTGCGGGGTTCAGGGGAGGCTACGCCACCGACTTTGACCGCTTGCTCAGTCCTGCGCTGTCTAGTTCATTATCTTCCACCAATTCCACCGATGTCGGACTCAGAAGCTTGTCCGGACAAATGATTCCGAATGAAGTTCAGGTCGGTATCCGGTTTCCATTCTAATCGACCTCCATTCTGATTGCTTCACGTAACAAGCCTACTTTTGCTCTCCGATCACGGCGGATGAAAAACCAAGGGGGACCGCGCAATATTCTTTTGCGCTTGGTCTGCAAACATAGTGTGCGCGATTGGGCGTGCCAATTCATGGAACATCACCTGACTCAGGCAATCGTTTATGTTGGGGAGCATCGAGGGTCGATCGAGTCGGTGAGAGAAGATCGCTGAGGATCGTCTAGGCGCGGGGGAAGATCACGACGTAGGCAGTGAGATCGCTGCCTACGTCGTCTCCTAACACGGTCATTTTCCAACTTTCAGGAGCCAGCCATCGGCCTTGTCACAACCACCCGGGCCTTTGGCGAAGATGTCGAGTCGAATATAGCGCCCCACCGCGCTTTCAGGCAGCTTGCCTTTGACCAGGTTCCCGTTGTGGATAGGTTTCACCGTGACGGGGACCTTTTCGTCCTTGATCTTCACCGTGATGCTTGACGGAGGGGCGGCTTTCGATACGAGAAACGAAAACTCCGATTTCGGCGCGACTTCCACATTGTTCTTCTCAACGGAGAACGGAGCAGGCGTGAAGGCGGAGAAGATCACCTGGTTGCAAGGATCGGTACTGCTCGCGCCTGGACTGGCTTCGTACGCCCACACGGTACCGACTGTGCCGCAGAGACTTGCTGTAATAATGAGCTGCAAGAGTGTTCGTGATATCACGGGTATACCTCTCTCTATAATGATGATGGTGGATGATCAGATTGGCGTTGACGAATCGCCGATATTGTAACGTCTCAGAGCGAAATTACAACCCCCTTTTCCACCCTGTCTTATTAGAAAGTCACTGAGCTTGCTACTCGAACAGAGCGATCTGACTGAGGTTAGGGGCACTCCACCGTTTTTTACCAAGGCGACGGATGTGAGTGGTAGCACCATCGATGGGCAGGTATTCGGGCTGACTCGTAGAACTTGCAGTCAAAAGGAATACGCCTCATCCCGATAGGTATCACTAGGGATAGATTAATCTGAACGCCATACCCTATAGTTCTGCCGTCCTCACCTCAGCCACACACGAGTTCGCAGTATGGCCGACTATCTGGCCCACGTTCGACGTAACGGCGACGGATCGTTCGCCATCCATGATCTCGAAGAGCATCTGCGCGCGGTGGGGAATCTTGCCGCCGAGCTTGCGTTGAACTTTGGAGCGTCTGACTGGGGGCGGCTAGCTGGGTTGTGGCATGATCTTGGTAAATCATCAATTTTCCAAAAAGGTGCTTAACAGCGAGGGTAGAGATTATGAAGACCGCACAATCATTTCCGACCATCGGCTTGGAGGTGGCTGGTCCCGCAGCCATGTTTGCACGACCCGACACCGGGGTGACCCCTATCTCTTATCCTGTCCCAACCTACAGCGCGGCGAAGGGAATGTTCGAGGCTGTTGCCAGAAAAACCAACATCTACATCGACCCTATCCGCATCGAGATTTGCAAACCCATTCGCCACTGGCGATACGTCACGAACTACGGCGGTCCTTTGCGCAAGCCCGGTCAGGTTACCGAAGACAACAACTATCAGTTGATCGCGACGATCCTTGTGGATGTGCACTATCGCATTCATGCGAGACTGAAGGAAAAGCAAAGGTCCGGGCAGCGCAAAATGAACTACGTCGAAGAATTCAAGAAAGAATTTGAACACCGTCTCCAAGAAGGACAAACCTTCTATACTCCATGCCTCGGCTGGAAAGAGTTCGCGCCCACCTACTTTGGTCGGCTCCGTCCAGAGACAGAGCCTGATGGGAATGTGAACTTAGTGATTCCGTCATTGCTGCACTCCATGTGGAGTAACCAATGTCTTTGTCCGACCTATCGCCAAAACTGGGAAATCGTCAACGGAGTTATGTCGTACGAGCAGCGGAGGCCGCCTGATGTTGAGTGAGACGTTTGTCCTGCAACAGGCTTTAGAGCGCGCTGGTGTTGAAATCCCGAAAAAACATCCGAGGGTAAAGCCATTTGCGCCGTCAGGAGGACCGTGTCTTCGTGTGCGGCTAGATAGCAACGGTCATGTAACAACTGTTGAAGCCGTCACAAATGCAGAGTGGGCTGGACTGTGGACGGTCAGGGAAGGGAATCAGAACAGCTTTCCTGTAGTGCGAGTCGCGGAGCCATTCCACGATGTTCCGCGTGACGATACTGTATGGAAGAACCTTGGTTTCGACCCAGAGGGCAAGAGGAGCAAGTCTCCAGAAACAAAGGTTCGTCTGGCCATACTGGAGACTGTGTTTAAGACAAAAAACCAGCGATACCTCAAGAGGTGCGAAGCATTTTGGAAAAGGCTGGTAAGGAAAGCAGACGAGCTTCTATCTCACGCGGATGATTCGGGTAAGTACAGGGCGCTCAGCGAGTTCGCTCACCGTTTTCAGAAGGCTGGCAACGACCCTCAGGTATTGATGAGCGAAGTTGCTGACCACGCGCTGGTTAATCTTCGACAAGCCCGCCTGGATGCTTTCGATACCGTTGAGACACTTCTTGTTGGAAAGGGACCACCTAACGAAAATGGCAAGCTGCCTGATATGAAGGTCCAGATTGTCTTTGATTTAGACAGCGAAGACGATTTCCCGCACCGGTTATACAGCAAGCAGATACGAGAATACGTGGAGCGTGTCTTGCCGGTAGAACACGACACAGATAGCAAGCCCACGCATCCTGCCTCCGTATGTGCATTCACGGGTAAGTCCCAGCCACTCCAGTCGGCATCATTCCCAACCGTGAAGTTGCCCGTCCTAAATAAGGAATTGCCGCTTGTCTCAATGTTTAGCGAGGCAGCGTGTAACTCGCGGTATGGCCTGACCGATTCCTTAATTGTTCCCGTTGCCCAGATCGCCGTCCGAAGAATGCAAGATGCGTTGTTCTACATCGTTGCAGAGCAGCGAAAGGGTAAAACGTGGCGTAGCGTAGCCAATGGAAAGTTTGAGATGGCTAAGAGAGGCAAGAAAGAACTTGCCGATCTGCTCATCGTCTATGTCGATGGTAAGCCAGACATCGACGCCAACATTGCTGATTTGTTTGGCAAAGATGCACGCCAACAGCAGAAGCAGTTCGAAGTTGATGCCCAGGCCGTTTGTAAAGCACTAGATGGTATTGAGCGTGAGCGACCTGGTTCAAAGCTGAATCTGTTCTTGCTCAGAAAGGCCTCGGAGGGACAAGCACACGTCGTGGTTGTCGAGTCGCCCTCGGTGAAAGAGATCCTTAACGCGGCGAAGTGGTGGCAACAGGCTGCAGCCAACGTGCCCGAGATCACCTTGCCGCTACCTGGAGAGAAGGGCATGAAGGCAACACAAGGTAGACCGACCACACCATACCCTGACCAAGTAGTACGGTTGTTGGCTGAGGAATGGGTTACTAACGGTACGAGGTCGATCAAGGTCCGTGGTATCGGTTTAGGGGAAGTGCTTGATCTCATGCTTCGCAAGCCTGGTTGGGAAATAACAAGTCAGCGTATGCTCACCATGGCCGTCCAGCGCAACACACCATTGCTCCTAGGAGTATCTGGAGCCAATCACGCTGGCGATCCTAAGCGGTGGAAAGATTATACGTTACGGTCTCGTCAAATAGCCTTGCAGGTTGTGAGCGCCCTGGGCTTATTGCTCGCAACATCGGAACGCTGGAAGGAGGAGTACATGAACGGACCCGCATTCCTACTGGGCAGGTTACTATCGCTGGCCGACACGTTGCATCGAGAGTACTGTACCCATGTCCGTGACGGCAACATCCCACCTCAACTTGTCGGCAACGCCTTGATGCCGGCTGCCGCGGAAAGACCGCAAGATGCGCTAGACCGTCTTCGTGAGCGAATCATGATCTACAAAGCGTGGGCTGACAAAGGAACTAGCGACAAGTATCGTCTGGCGAAGTGGGCAGTTAGTCAAATGGGACAAGTGTGTAACCAACTAGCGGAACTGACGCTGCCGACGGAACCAGGCCAACCTTTCCGAGCCGAATTATTCCTTGGCTACATGGCTCGCCCTACCAGCGAGTGAAAGCGGATGACTGACATGAACCTAGTTTAGGAGGGCACAATGTCGAGCAAAAAAGATGAAACAATTCGGCGAGCGACCGGCCTGCTTGTGATTGAGGTGAAGAACTCCAACCCCAACGGCGATCCGGATCGAGAAAGCGATCCGAGGCAGCGCAGCCATGACCAACGCGGTGTCGTTACAGGAGTTTCATTCAAGCGCAAGGTGCGGGATCTGATTGATAGCAAGGAGGGGGAAGTGTGGAGGCAACTGGCCAACGGCCGGAAGGCCGACGAATACGACATCCTGGAAGCCCGTCGGCACAAGCGAACTGAAATAGAGAAATTGTTAAACACAAACTTCGATGGGTTTAAGAAGCGCTTTTGGGACGCACGAGTTTTCGGAAATACGTTCTTGGAGAAGAACGGCGAAGACACTATCCGAACAGGTGTCGCGCAATTTGTGCTCGGCACTTCAATTGCCCCAATCCGCATTGAACGATTGACTATGACCAAAATGGCCCCTGCCCAAGGAGCCAAAGAAGGAGGAGAGGCTCCGACACGAGGCATGGCGCCACTCGGCTATCGAATTGTCGAGCACGGTGTCTATTGCATGCCGTTTTTCATTAATCCCACTGCCGCCATCAAATCAGGCTGTACTGCTCAAGATATCGCACTGCTCTTGAAAATTATTCGATATGCCTATCCCCACACGGCCTCTCACATCAGACCTTTCGTGGAAGTCCGTCATGCCTGGTATGGAGAGCACAAAAATGCTCTCGGCTCTTTTTCGGAGTTCGGCTTCGTCGAGGCCATGACGCCTACTAAAAAACGAGACCCTGAGAAGCCGTCCACAAGCTGGGCGGATTACGAGGTGCCCCCAAGCCTGCCCGAAGACCTGAGGGATAGGGTCGCCAACTTCTGCGATCTCTGCGTTTTATTGCCAAGTTGGGTCTCCTAGAGATTATGACTCCTCTGGCGCATAGTCCACGGCGTTGCGTTCCGGCTCAATCCTACCTCGAACATATTGAGAATGTTCGCCAGCGAGCGAAAGACAATGCCGAACGCGCGACGGCATACCATACAGAGGAGTCCGCTAGGTTCATCAGGACGGTGGAGGCAGCAGCCATCTATCATGATCTGGGGAAGCTAGCCCGCATTATTCATGATGGGCCCAAACAAGCTATTCAAGCAACATCCGCAGGGCAATCAAGCCGATGAGTGGGGCGTGCAGGCCTCATGTCGACAGGTCCTTCCCGCTGGCCAGATGGTCG
>JAOUHJ010000100.1 GCA_029865225.1 Nitrospira sp. | reverse complement strand
GAACGGGGGCCGGTGCCACGAGAGAAGAAGCACTTACTCCTCTTGTGCTGAACTCGCGGGAAGGCCGCGTAGTGGTCATTGCCATGACGGATAATGAGCCGGAATGGGAAGCGACCGGAACGAAACCGGGAGTGAATTACGTCGCATACGGAAACCGCGGGTTGAAAGAGCCGTATCGATCGCGACTCGCTCAAGTGTTGCGGTCAGCGCGACGGCAAGCAGACCTCGTGATCGCTAGCGCGCATGTCGGTCCGAACTGGGGTGCGCCGTCGAAGGCCATGCAGGTGCTGGCGCATGAGCTTCTCGACATGGGTGCCGACCTCTATTGGGGCCATTCCAACCATACTCCTCAAGGTATTGAACTCTACCAGGGGAAGGCCATCCTCTATTCTACGGGCGACTTTGTCGACGACTATATGATCGACAAACACGAGCGCAATGATCTCTCGTTTCTCTTCATGGTGGAATCGGACCGTGGTCGGATCGCGCGTCTGACGCTCCATCCGACCTGCATTGAGGATCTAGGGGTGCGTCTTGCGAATGACCGGGAAGCATCGTTCCTGGAAAAGTCGATGTACGCGAAATGCAAAACATTTGGAGTGGAGATTGTGTTCAAGAATCAGATAGGAATAGTCGCAATCACGTGATGTGGACACGCGAGACGGACGAGTCATTTATGGGTAGGCATTGCTGCTGAACGTGAGAGAGGGCCGACTATGCAGTCCCCTGGTTCCGAGGTGGTACATGGTAAAGGTTGGGAACATTTCCCGCATGAGGCTGATACTGGTGTGCGGGGGATCGGCTCGACCAAAGAGAAAGCATTTGAAGGAGCAGGCCTGGCCTTGACCGCTGTCATCACAGATCCGGCTTCTGTCTCTCCTCAGGAAGCCGTGGCCATCACTTGCCAGGCTCCTGACGAGGAGCTGCTGCTTGTCGATTGGCTGAATGCGCTGGTCTATGAGATGGCAACGCGGAACATGCTCTTTAGTCGATTCAATGTTCGCTTCAACGACCATTCATTGCACGCGACGGCCTGGGGAGAGCCAATTGATGTAACGAGACATGAACCGGCCGTCGAAGTCAAAGGCGCGACCTACACAGAGTTGACCGTGAAGCGAGATGAGCAGGGGCGATGGATCGCCCAGTGTGTGGTCGACGTGTAGCAGCCTGCTGGCAATCCTGGGACTTTCCGTGGTTTCTTGCAGCTATGCAGGCCAATGCGGACATGAGGTGGTTATGGATCTTAATCTATTGAAACGACGCGGGCGGGACGAATGGCACATTTCTCCGCGCGGCAAGATGCGAGTGCCGGGCGTGATCTTCGCCACCGAAGAGTTGATTCACAATATGGATGAGAAAGTGTACGAGCAAGTGACCAACGTGGCCACGCTGCCCGGCATCGTCCGAGCGTCCTATGCGATGCCGGATGCCCATTGGGGTTATGGGTTTCCCATCGGTGGGGTCGCTGCATTCGATCCCGATCTCGGAGGCGTGGTGTCGGCCGGCGGCGTCGGCTTCGATATTTCCTGCGGAGTCCGTCTGCTTCGCACCGGACTCATGGTCGAGGATGTCCAACCGGTGAAAGAACTGCTGGCGGATTCCTTGTTTCACCGCATTCCTGCCGGTGTGGGAAGTACGGGCAAGGTACACTTGGATAAACACGAAATGGACGCCATGCTGGCCGGAGGAGCGAAATGGGCCGTGGGAAAGGGCTACGGGTCCCACGAGGATTTGGAGTTCATCGAAGAACACGGCTGCATGGCCGGCGCCGCACCTGAGCATGTCTCAGACCATGCCAAGAAGCGCCAGCAGGATGAAATGGGGACGCTCGGCTCCGGGAATCACTATCTCGAAGTGCAACAGGTCGTGGCGGTGCATGATGCAGAAGTCGGAACGGCCTTCGGATTGCGCGAAGGCGATGTTGTCGTGAGCATCCATTGCGGCTCACGAGGACTCGGCCATCAGATCGGTACCGAGTTTCTGAAGAGCATGGTCACGAGCGCGGCGCGGCACCACATCGAACTGCCTGATCGTGAACTGGCCTGCGCCCCGATCAATTCCGAAGTAGGCCAGGAATATCTCGGCGCGATGCGCGCGGGTATCAACTGTGCGCTGGCCAACCGTCAGATCATCACGCATCTCGTCAGAGAAGTGTTTGCGGACGTGCTGCCGCAGGCTCAACTCTCGTTGCTGTATGACGTGTCCCACAACACCTGCAAGGTCGAGGAACATGTCCTGGACGGGACACCGACCCGTCTGTTCGTTCATCGCAAGGGAGCGACCCGGGCGTTCGGCCCGGGCCACCCCGATCTTCCAGCCTCTCTAAGAGCGGTGGGGCAGCCGGTCCTGATCGGTGGCACGATGGGGACCGCGTCGTATGTGCTTGTGGGCACCGAGGAGAGCATGGCATTGGCTTATGGGTCCGCATGCCATGGAGCCGGTCGGAGCATGAGTCGGCACCAAGCGCTTCGACAGTGGCATGGTCGTGAGGTGGTGAAGGATTTGGCTGGACGTGGCATTCTGATTCGCAGTCCGTCCATGCGCGGCGTTGCCGAAGAGGCACCGGGTGCCTACAAAGATGTGAGCGAAGTGGTCAACGCGGCAGATGAAGCGAACTTGGCGCGGAAGGTGGCGAGGCTTGAGCCGCTCGTCTGCGTCAAGGGGTAGGATGGCTTCCTCCGCATCTTCGTGGCCTTCTCGACGTCAAGAGATTCGAAGGCGTCCAGGTAGTCGTACGGCCCGAGCACAGCATAATTTGCCAGCCATTCGTAGGCAACAAGAGTAGTCGTCCTCGTTCATCGCTTCCTCACGCCTTTGTTCCCCTTTGATCGTCAGTGTCGCGTCGGTGCTCTCGACGCTGATATATTACTTCGAACGTTCTGGAAGTTTTGCCTTTGTGACGTCGTCCTTTTCTTTATAGACGTCAACTGCGGACATCCTTAATGTTGCTGGAGCCGTACCGAAACTCTTCACCTGGTTCGGTACACTTATTCCTTCCAGTAATATTTCATCGCGCGCCCAGGCTCATGCCTAGTATTCCTCTGTAATGTTGTCGCCTATGATTTGGCGCAGGGACGTGGACTATATAAAAAACGAGGTGTTCCATGGTATTGGTGTTCGCGGCGATCATTGTGCGTGTACACTGCGCATTGGAGCAGCTCGGCACCGACTGTTCCATTGAAGAGGTGGCGAACTTCTGTCCGGAGCTCACGCGGAACCAAGTGATCCGCGCGCTCGATTACTTGGGCCGAGCGGGGGAGATTCGTGTCACACGAGATGGCAACGGGACCTACAGGGTGCAGGCCTGTCACGCCGTCACTGTCACTGGTTCACCTGTGGCACCAGTTCCTATGTAAATATTCTGTAAATAGCAAATATTCGTTCTGGACTAGGGAGTCCCTCCTCTGCCAAGATTAGAATTATGAATGAGGTAGCCTTTGTACAGTTTCACGACATATCTGGCCGGTGCATTCTCGATGGACGAATCTCAATAAGTTTTAGGAGACGAGAATTCGGCGCTCGAAGCAGCGGAGGTCTCTATGGAAAACCACATGATTCAGGAAACCGGTCGGAAATCCAGCAAGACCACCTCGGACTCTTGCTGCACACACCAACGGCTCATTGACGACATCCTGACTGAAAGCGGCAAGCGGACCGGCAAGGTTCGATGTCTCGAGTGTGGGACCATCTTCGACGATCCCTACCAGGGTTCGAAGTGATCTGACCTGGTGAGCACAGGGTGTTCACCTCGCCAGGGGTTGTGTCTCTCCGAATGGATTCCATCACAAGAACGGTATCTAGAGCTGGCCTAGACCTGTGCGGTAGGGTGAGCCTTGTCTTGCAAGAGCCAGGATGAACCCTTAGCATGGTGAACGGAACGACTGTCCACCCTGTTGGAGCGAGACAAGGGAAGTTGTATCGTGGCGACGGCCTCAGAAACGTGCTGTATCCTGCCGGCAGGCGACCTCCAACGATTGCTCGATACCTTGAGCGCGAAGGGGTATCGAGTTGTCGGACCAACCGTGCGCGAAGGGTCCGTTGTCTGGGAGACGATCCGGCTAGTGTCTGACCTGCCGGTCGGCTGGCGCGATCGGCAGGAGCCGGGACGCTATCGGCTGGAGCAGAGCGGTTCCAACGAGATCTTCGGCGTCGTCCATGGACCGCAATCGCTGAAGCCGTTCGTCTTTGCACCGCGTGAGCCGCTCTTACAGATCGAGCGAAGCAATGATGGTTTCACCACAAGCCCAACGCTTCCTCAATCGGAGAAAGTGGCTGTCATCGGCGCCCGCGCCTGTGATCTCGCCGGACTGGCCATTCAAGACCGGATTTTCCTGAACGATACCTATCGGGATCCATACTACGCGGCCCGCCGTGAAGGGCTCTTCGTGGTTGCCGTGAACTGCACCCGGTCACTACAGACTTGTTTTTGCGCGTCTATGGAGACCGGCCCTCGAGCTCACAATGGTTTTGATCTCGTCGTGACGGAGGTCGACGATCAGCTGTTGGTCGAAGCGGGCAGCGAGGCCGGCCGCGATGTTCTCTCAGGCCTCCCTCCGTCTTCCGCCTCGGAGGATTTGATCGGCGAGGCAGCGCGTCGTATAGAAGTCTGCGCCGCGAACCAAGTCCGACGGTTGGATCGTTCACGTTTGCCACAAGCCCTCTACGATGCTCACGAGCATCCGCGGTGGGACGATGCGGCGGGACGCTGCCTCGCTTGTATGAATTGCACGATGGTTTGCCCGACCTGCTTTTGCCATACGGTCGAGGAAACACCGGACCTCTCGCAGCAGCACAGCGCTCATGCCAGATTGTGGGATTCCTGCTTCACTCAGCAGCACGGGTATATTCACGGCAAGAACATTCGTCCGACGATCAAGGATCGGTATCGGATGTGGCTGACGCATAAGCTCGCGTCGTGGATCGATCAGTTCGGCACGTCCGGCTGCGTCGGGTGTGGTCGGTGCATCACCTGGTGTCCGGTCGGGATCGATTTGACCGAGGAACTGCCTGCTTTGCTCGATCACGGATTTCGCGGTGTCGGAAAGTCAGATCGATCGTGATGGATCTGAAACAGACCATTGTGGGGGTACCGAAGGAAACCTATCCGGGGGAAACGCTGGTTGCGCTCGCACCGTCGCACGTGCCGCTGCTCACCAAGGCGGGACTACAAGTACTGGTGGAACCTGATGCCGGTCGGGCTGCGGGTTTCGAGAACGAAGCCTATCAGGCGAACGGAGCACAGCTTGCGATGGACAGGGCCCGGCTGTTTGCGTCCGCCCAGGTGCTGCTTCAAGTCAGGACTTTAGGCGCGAACCCCGACAAAGGCCGCGACGACCTTGCGCTGCTTGGACCCGAGCACACCGTGATCGGATTAGCCGATCCGTTGGGGCGGCCGCAGGCGGCGAAGGAGTTGGCAACACGCGGTGTGTCCTTGTTCGCCATGGAGTTGATGCCTCGCATTGCCCGCGCACAGAGCATGGATGTGCTGTCCTCACTCGCCACCATTGCCGGGTACAAATCGGTGCTGTTGGCTGCGCTGCAGTTGCCGAAGCTGTTTCCGATGATGACGACGGCGGCGGGAACGATTCCGCCCGCGCGAGTCTTGGTGATCGGCGCCGGGGTTGCGGGGCTTCAAGCGATCGCAACCGCACGCCGCTTGGGAGCGGCTGTGTCGGCCTATGATGTGCGCGCGGCGGCGCGGGAGCAGATTCAGAGTCTGGGAGCCAAGGCTGTCGCGATCCCGGTCGAGACGACCGACGCCGAAGATACAGGCGGCTATGCCAAAATATTGAGCGAGGATATCTTCCAGCGGCAGCGTGAATGCTTGGCGCCTGTTGTCGCCGCGAGCGATGTCGTGATCGCCACAGCGGCCGTTCCAGGTCGGCCCGCGCCGCTCTTGATCTCCGCCGACATGCTCATGCGAATGGCGTCGGGCTCGGTCATTGTCGACATAGCTGCTGACCGAGGGGGCAACTGTGAACTCACCCGGCCCAATGAGACCGTACGGCATCATGGGGTCACGATTCTGGGGCCGACCAACTTGCCCAGTACGGTGCCGACCCATGCAAGTTTGCTGTACGGCAGGAACGTCGCCAATCTGCTGCTTCACTTGTGTAAGAATGGGATGGCGTGCGGGGATCCCGAAGACGAGATCGCGCGTGAAACATTGGTCACAAGAGGGGGAGATGTCGTGCATCCAAGAACCGCGTCGCTGCTGAATGCCGAACGTGAGGCACAGGTGTCCAGGTAAGGAGGTGCTATGGATGTCGCAGTGATCGGGTTGACGGTGTTCGTCCTAGCCCTGTTTGCCGGATTCGAAATCATCTCCAAAGTACCGCCTACGCTCCATACGCCGCTGATGTCCGGCGCAAATGCCATTTCCGGTGTGACAATCGTGGGCGCCTTGTTGGCTGCCGGGTCCGAACAGGATCCGCTGTTGGCTGGTCTTGGATTCGCCGCCGTCGTGTTCGCGACGATCAATGTGGTGGGCGGATTCCTCGTGACGCACCGAATGCTCGCGATGTTCAGGCCTCGTAGGAAGAACAGAAGATGACCGCCGCATGGATCAATCTTGGCTACTTGGGTTCCTCTGCTCTCTTTGTGATGGGGCTCAAAGGTTTGGCGCATCCGGCCACGGCGGCTCGGGGAAACGTGCTGGCCGCGGTCGGAATGTGCTGCGCCGTTGTCTTGACGCTCCTCGATCGCCAAGTGTTCGGGTACCAGATGATCGCTGTGGCGCTGCTGATCGGGTCTGGCATCGGTGCCGCGCTGGCGCTGACCATCCAGATGACGGCCATGCCGCAGATGGTGGCGCTGCTGAACGGTCTCGGGGGCGGAGCGTCCGTGCTCGTGGCCGGAGCCGGTCTGCTTGAAATTCGTGACGTCGCTGTTCCCGCGATGAGCCATTTTACGGTGGCTGCCATTGCGACCGGAATCATCGGCTCGGTCACATTCTGGGGCAGTCTTGTCGCGTTCGCCAAGCTCCAAGCCCTCATCACAGACAATGCCGTTCGATTCCCTGGTCAGCATATCGTCAATGCCGGACTGGCGACCTGCGCTGCGGGCCTCGGACTCTGGCTGTTGCTGTCTCCCGGACCGCATGATGCCTACTGGCTCATCGTGGCCGTCTCAGCGGTGCTCGGTGTGTTGCTCGTCTTGCCCGTGGGGGGAGCCGACATGCCCGTGGTTATCGCGTTGTTAAATTCCTGCTCCGGCCTTGCAGCTGCGGCAACCGGGTTTGTCCTGACCAACAACATTTTGATCATCGCCGGATCCTTGGTTGGGGCTTCGGGATTTATCCTGACCCGGATCATGTGCGAGGCCATGAACCGATCCCTCATCGATGTGATGGTCGGTGGCACTCCGGTCACGAAAGAGCCTCGAGTGGCCGATCTCTATCAGGGCCGGGTGAAGGCCGGGTCGCCGGAGGAAGTCGCCCTCTTGCTTGATGCCGCCCGCCGGGTGGTGATCGTGCCGGGGTTTGGGATGGCCGTGTCGCAAGCGCAGCATACCGTGGCCCACCTCTCGGAGCTGCTTCAGTCTCGTGGCGTCGAGGTCGAATTCGCTGTCCATCCCGTTGCCGGGCGAATGCCGGGTCACATGAACGTGCTGCTCGCAGAGGCGAATGTCCCCTATGAGCTGCTTAAGGACCTTGACGAGAGCAATGCCGCATTTGAGCAAACCGACGTGGTACTGGTCATCGGTGCCAATGACGTTGTCAACCCGATCGCGCGAACCGATCCGGCGAGTCCGATCGCCGGAATGCCGATCCTCGATGTTGATAAGGCGAAGACGGTGGTCGTGATCAAGCGGAGTCTGAGTCACGGGTTCGCGGGAATTCCCAATCCGTTGTTCGTTGCGGACAATGCCATCATGCTGTTCGGCGACGGCCGGCAGATGGTACAGGCTGTGACGCGCGCATTGAAAGAGGAAGGCAGATCTTCATGAGCACAGAGTCGATCTTGCCGTACGAAGAGGTTCACGGGGACCAGCGCAACAACCCTTATGTGATCCATCCGGCGACTATCGTGGAGAAGATTCGAGAAGCTGAAGATATCAATACGTACCGTTTGCAGCTTGTCGATGAGGGGACCCGGCGCCGATTTCGATTCAAGGCCGGCCAGTTCAATATGGTGTATCTGTTCGGAGTCGGTGAAGTGGCGATTTCCATCGTGTCCGACCCCGATGAACCGCAGATCCTGGACCACACGATTCGAACCGTGGGACGAGTCACCAAGGCGGTCGCCGATCTCCAGCCTGGCGAGACTCTAGGCATCCGTGGTCCGTTTGGAAAAGGTTGGCCGCTGGAAGAGGCGAAGGGGCGGAACGTCGTGATCGTCACCGGTGGCCTGGGCTGTGCACCGGTCGTCGGAGCGATCGAGTACATCTTCCGGCGGCGAGCACAGTATGGATCGATCAAGATTCTCCACGGCGTCAAGACGCCGCACGATCTCCTCTATCGCGAGCGGTTCGATCACTGGCGCCACGCTCCCGATACGGAAGTGCTGCTGACCAGCGACCAGCCGGACAAGACCTGGAGCTATCACATCGGTGTGGTGACCGAGTTGTTCGAGGGCGTCACGATCGATCCAGCGAAGAGCATCGTTCTGATGTGCGGACCCGAAATCATGATGCGCCTTGGCGTCCCGATTCTGATGAGGCGCGGGATTCCTGCGACTGCCGTCTATGTCTCGTTGGAACGGCACATGGAATGTGGGATCGGTCTGTGCGGTCATTGTCAGATGGGTCCGTACTTCCTGTGCAAAGACGGTCCGGTTATGCGCTACGATCGAGTCAAACAGTGGTTGGGCCGAACAGGAGCGTGAGGGGAAACCATGTCTAAGCCGGACGCGCAGCGACAACGGCCAAGGTTGGCAGTTGTCAAATTCGCCTCCTGCGACGGGTGCCAACTCAGCATCCTGAATCTTGAGGAGGACCTCCTTGCCATAGGGCAGGCGCTGGATCTTGCCTATTTCCCCGAAGCCTCCAGCGACATGAAGCCGGGCCCATATGACATCACGCTGGTCGAAGGCTCGATCACCACCGGAGAGGATGCCCATCGCATTCTTGAGTTGCGGCAACAGACGAAGGTGTTGATCACGATCGGGGCCTGTGCAACGGCCGGTGGGATTCAATCCTTGCGCAACTGGGCCGATGTCGAATCGTTCAAACAAGTCGTGTACCCCAGCCCGGCCTACATTCAGAGTTTGAGTACGTCCACGCCCATTTCGGAACATGTCCATGTGGACTACGAATTGTGGGGCTGTCCGATCGATAAGCATCAGCTACTTCGTGTCATCACCGATCTCCTGGTCGGAGTCCAGCCTCGTCTGCCGGGGGATAGTGTGTGTCTGGAGTGCAAGCGGCGGGGAAATGTCTGTGTGCTGGTGGCGAAAGGGATACCGTGCCTTGGGCCTGTGACCAGGACCGGTTGCGGAGCCATCTGTCCCGGCATGGGTCGTGATTGCTATGGATGCTTTGGACCTTCTGAAGGTGAACGGAAAGGACCAGGCCTTCCGCCCAACACCGCCTCGCTCGCAACCCGATTCCATCGGGACCTGCAGCTGATCCCGGCCGAGGTTGTCCGACGATTTCGTGGTATCAACGGGTCTGTGTCGCCTTTTCGCACAGAGAGTGAGATCTGGGAAAAAAAGACATGACACATCTCTCTTGGGAGCGGTGAGGATTGAATGTCTGAAGAAACAGCGCAAACAAGGACGATTGCCGTCGATCTGGTCGCCCGCGTGGAAGGCGAAGGTGCGCTCCGTATCACGGTGAAAGGCGACGCCGTTCAGGATGTGGAACTCAGGATCTTCGAGCCTCCCAGGTTTTTCGAGGCCTTCTTGCAGGGGCGGCATTACGAGGAGGTGCCGGACATCGTCGCGAGGATCTGCGGGATTTGCCCGGTCGCCTATCAGATGAGCGCAGTCCATGCGCTTGAGCAGATCTTCGGCATTCGCGTCGAGGGGGCGCTGCGCGACCTGCGCCGGCTCATCTATTGCGGTGAGTGGATCGAGAGCCACGCGCTTCACGTGTATATGCTGCAGGCTCCGGATTTCCTCGGCTACGAGAGCGGCATCGCAATGGCAAAGGACCACGCGGCCATGGTGACCCGCGGCCTGCGGCTCAAGAAAGCCGGCAACGCGATCATGACGTTGCTGGGCGGCCGTTCCGTGCATCCGGTCTCCGTGAAGGTCGGCGGCTTCTCGCGGGTACCATTGCGCCGCGAGCTGGAGGGACTGAAAGACGAGCTCTTGTGGGCCCGTGATGCGGCCGTCGAGACCGTGCGATGGGTCGCGGGGTTCGACTATCCGGAGTTTTCTCCCGACTACAATTACGTGGCGCTTCGTCACCCAGATGAGTATCCCTTTAATGAAGGGCAGATCATTGCCTCCAGTGGTTTGCAACTCACGGTGAACGAGTTCGAGGAACATTTCACCGAACATCAGGTCGCGTATTCCACCGCCCTCCACTGTGCCCTGCACGGCTCGCCCTACCTGGTCGGTCCGTTGGCCCGTGTGAACCTGAATCGGGAGCATTTGACACCGTTAGCCAAGCAGGTCTTGGCTGACCAGGAGATTGCGCTACCGTTACGGAATCCGTTCCACGGGATCATCGCGCGTTCGATCGAAATTCTCTACGCACTGGAAGAATCGTTACGACTGATCGAGTGGTACGAACCTCCCCCGGTTCCGGCAGCGCCGATCACTGTTCGACCGGGCATCGGGATGGCCTGCACGGAAGCGCCGAGAGGAATCCTCTATCATCGGTACGAGGTAGATGGTGACGGCATCGTCCGTGAAGCCAAAATCGTTCCGCCGACCTCACAGAATCAATCTCGCATCGAACAAGATCTCCGCCTCTACATGCCTCGACTCCTGTCGCTTCCCGAAAAAGAAGCGGCGTTGGCCTGTGAGCGAGTCATCCGCTGCTACGATCCCTGTATCTCCTGCGCGACGCATTTTCTGAATCTAGAGATCAAGCGCGAGAGCGGGACGTGAAGAAGGACCACACTGGCTCTTCCATTCGGATCATCGGGCTCGGAAACTCCATGAGAGGAGATGACGCCGTCGGTCTCCTGGCCGCCCGTCGACTCCGACAGGACCTAGGAGACCGCGCCGAAGTGATCGAGGCGGAGATGGCTGGAGTCGACATCGTAGAGTTTATGAAAGGGGTACGTGTTGGGATCCTCATTGATGCAGCCAGAAGCAGGCAGCGCCCAGGGACCATTCATCGCCTCGATGCCTCGACGGGGCCGATCGCGGTGGGGATGTTTCCGTCTTCGAGTCATGCGCTCGGGGTATCGGAGGCACTGGAGTTGGCTCGTGTTCTCGGTGTGCTGCCTAAGACGGTGATCGTCTACGGAATCGAAGTAGGGCATACGGAAGCAGGACAGCCGTTGTCGCCTCAGGTCGCCAAAGCCTTGGACGAAGTCGTAAGCGTAGTCATCCAGGAATGTGACGCGTGCCATGCATGAACTCCATTTGATGGCGCAAGTCGTGAAGGCCGTGGAAGCTCGGTTGGGTGAAACAGGAAGCGCTAGCCTCTCCGTCGTGCGACTGAAGGTCAGCGCGCTGTCGCACGTGATGACCCATGACCAGGTCGCATTGCAGATGATGTTTGACATGGTTGCTCGTGGCACAAAGGCCGAAGGCGCGACGTTGGAGATTATCCCCATCCCAGGGAATGCCTGGTGTCCCAGTTGTAAGCGAGAGACGGCGGTTACAGGACCGGACGATGCCTGTTCTGCCTGCGGAGCCTCGACGGTCCTAGGTTCAGAAGAACCGGAAGTGGTCGTCCACGAACTGGTGGTCCAGCCATGAAAAGGTCCGCTCTTCAGCGTGTGCAAATCACGGTGGAAGGAACAGTGCAAGGCGTCGGGTTTCGCCCATTCGTCTACAGGCTCGCACGTGAGCTGGGGTTATCAGGGTGGGTGACGAACACGAGGAGCAGTGTGCTGATCGAGGCAGAAGGAGACACCGGAGATATCGAGTCGTTTCTCGGGCGACTGAAGCGGGAGGGACCGGCTTCCGCCATGATCGAGGCGATGAACACGAGCATAATTCCAGTAGTTGACGAAAAGTACTTCTCCATCGCTCCAAGTACGGAGACCGGTCAGCGGGCTCTTGTGATCCCACCGGACCTTGCCACCTGCTCCGACTGCCGCCGCGAACTCGCCGATCCAGAGGACCGTCGCTTTCACCATCCCTTCATCACCTGCACCCAATGCGGGCCGCGCTATAGCTTAATCACAGCGGTTCCCTACGAACGGTCCAACACGACCATGGCAGAGTTCGAACTTTGTGCCGCTTGTCACGCCGAATATTCTGCCGAGTCGGATCGGCGTTTCCATGCAGAACCGATCGCCTGTCCTGCCTGCGGTCCACGGGTGTCGTTGTGGAATGAGCGAGGTCAGGAAGTCGCAACCGGTGAGAATGCCTTGCACCGAGTCCAGGTGATGCTTGATGAAGGACTCATCGTGGCGGTGAAAGGACTGGGTGGGTTTCAACTCTGGGCCGACGCAACATCTGATGAGGCCGTCCGGCGGTTACGCGATCGGAAGCGACGGCCGGAGAAGCCCTTTGCCGTGCTGTTTCCTTCCATCGACGCGGTCCGAGACTACTGTGTGTTGTCTTCGGACGAGGAGGCGCTACTCTGCTCACCGCAAGCGCCGATCGTCCTGACACGCAGGCGCCAACAAACGCACATCGCCGATGCCGTGGCGCCGGGTAATCCCTATCTCGGTGTGATGTTGCCGACAACGCCGCTCCACCATCTCTTGATGGCGTCGCTCCAGAGGCTCATGGTGGCCACGAGCGGCAATCGCTCCGAAGAACCAATCGTGACGGATGAGCGAGAGGCGCTGGTTCGTCTCAAGGGCATTGTCGATGCATTCCTCGTGCATGATCGGCCGATCGCGAGGCCAGTGGATGATTCGGTGGTGTTGGCGATTGATGGTATCACGGATCGCAACGACAGGGGCGAGACGGGAAAACCCAAGGGCGATTTGATGATCCTTCGCCGGGCGCGGGGCTATGTGCCTCAAGCTATTCGCTGGAGTGATGGTCCGGCAGATGGAGTGCAGGGTCCGGTCCTTGCCGTGGGAGGACATCTCAAGAACACGGTGGCTCTGCTGAGAGAGGACCGTGTTGTGCTCAGCCAGCATCTGGGTGACCTTTCCACCATGGAAGCGGACAGGGCCTTCCGGCAAGCAGTTGAGGATCTCCAACAGTTGCTTCAGGTCACACCGAAGGCCATCGCTTGTGATCTGCACCCGGACTATCGCTCGACTACTTTCGCACGTGAACTCGCTGCGACTCTGTCTGCCCCGTTCATTCCGGTGCAGCATCACCATGCTCACGTGGCCTCCTGCATGGCGGAACACAAACTCGTCGGCGAAGTGCTGGGCATTGCCTGGGACGGGGCCGGCTACGGAGAAGGTGGTCAGGTCTGGGGCGGGGAGTTTCTGATCACGAGTTACCGGCAGTTCACGCGATTGGCATCCCTCAAACCGTTTCGGTTGTTGGGTGGAGAAGCGGCTATGAAAGATCCGAGCCGATCTGCTGCTGCGCTGTTATGGGAGCTCATGGGAGAAGCAATGCTGCAGCACCAGCTTCCTTCTTGGCAGGTGTCGCATAGTCAGCGTGAGAAGTTCGCAAGCCTACTGAGGTCCGGCATCGCGTCACCCTGGACCACGAGCATGGGGCGGCTGTTCGACGCGGTTGCATCGCTCACAGGGCTCTGTCAGGAAACTACATTTGAGGGGCAGGCGGCGATGACAGTCCAGTTTTCGGCAGAGCAAGGAATGGAGAAAAGTGGACGAGGCGGAGAAGGCTATCCGATCGATCTGGTGCCAAGTGAGAGTCCTGCTACCAAATGGATACTCGATTGGCGACCCATGATGAATGCTTTACTAGATGATCTTCGCAGAGGCAGCCGAGCCGAGCTGGTCGCCACACAATTTCATGTTGGCCTCGCTGATGGAGTTGTTCGCGTGGCGCAGGCGGCTGGTCTTCCGCGTGTCGTCCTAACCGGCGGGTGTTTTCAGAATCGGCTGCTGCTCTCACTCGTGAGGCATCGATTGGAAGCGGTAGGATTCACTGTGTATTGTCATGGGCTGGTTCCGCCGAACGACGGCGGGCTTTCACTTGGGCAGGCGGTGATCGCTGTGCACAGTCTCAATGACGTTCAGTAAGAAAGGGTGAGCCGAAAATGTGTCTCGCAGTCCCAGGACAAATCTTGAACATTGAGGATGATGCGCTCCGCACTGCGACCGTATCGTTCGGCGGAGTCACGAAGTCCGTGTCGTTGGCGTTGGTGCCAGAAGCAGACGTTGGCGACTATGTCATCGTCCATGTCGGTTTTGCGATCAGCAAACTGGACGAGGAAGCAGCACGCCGCACATTGGAAACCTACGCCGACCTGGCGGCCTTGGGCTCGTCAGACGCGACCGAGGGGTGAGCGCAAGTATTTTCCAATCCGGAAATGAGTCTGAACGACGGTCGGCGAATCTGAGTCTCTGCTTTCTGTGCTGACTCGGTTGGGTTGATAAATGCTCCGTCGTTCTGCTGTGCCGGTGTGGCTCAGGCCCG
>JAOUHJ010000160.1 GCA_029865225.1 Nitrospira sp. | reverse complement strand
GGGTAAGAAAGGGCGAGCATCGTGATGTGCTCGGCCGTCGGACTGAGTAGTCGGAAGGGATGACGCGAGCACGTAGGACCTGGTCGGGTCTCTCGGGCGTCAAGTTAGGGTGGTGCTATTGGCGATCCTCGCCCTAAAGTTGAGTAGGCGGTTTCAGCACGTAAGGTGGCAGCGTGCCCAAGGGAGGTAGGCATGAGGAGCTGGCGTGATTTCCTGCAGCAGATGGCAACGGAACTGTTCTTGCTGGCGTATGTAATCGCGTGGGTAGCTGTTCTGCTGGTGACTCACTTGCTGACCAAGTAACGGAGTGGCAAGGCGCTGTTATCGTGCCGAGGATGTTTTCTTCGCGGCCTGAAAATGCAATGGGTCTCTGAAGCTCTGAAGCTCACGGTAATAGTAGAGTGAGGTCGGCCGTTTGTTTGCAAACGTCAGGGTCCGCAGAAAGGTCAGCTCCTCCTCGGTCGCATCACCGCTCAGTAAAGGATCTTCGAGAAATTCCTTCAGCCCAGGCTCTTCCCCTGAAATCTTCTCCGGTCCTTTTTCCATGAACTCGTATGTCTTGTGGTGTCCTGGCGCCACCCGGCGATTCAGAACAATCTCAATGCAAAAGGTGGCGAGGTCAATATTCCAGGACTCAATCAAGGGATCGAGAAACTCAATGCAGCTCTCGTTCGAGAGATCAAAGATCGTTGTATCCAGAAACTTCAACACGGTCACGCGCATCTGTGGGTAACTTTTCTTGCTCAGTCGGGCGACCTTCCGCACCCATGTCGGATTGTCGAGTTCCTGCCGGGCCACACTTTTGACGACGCCCAGCAGTTTCTGTGTGACGAACCGCTCGAGTTCGCCGAAGGGTTGTTTCTCGAAAATCTCGCGGATCTGTCGGGTTTTTCCAGGATGACACTTCCGGAGGATCAATTCTCGTACGGCGTGTAGCAACGGGCTCGGATGGTCTTTCAGCCGCTTTCTCAACTGTTCCAGGCGCTGGTGATCGGCGAGTTTGGCGAGTTGACCGTGCGGCAACTTCAGAACACGCCCGATCTTCTCGTACATGTCGGTCCGGTTCGACGCCGGGGGGAGTTTCTTCTGTGTGAGCAACTGGGAAATATAGGATTCGGTCACGTGAGCCGCACGGGCGAGATCCCGCTGTCCCAAACCCAACTCTTTCAATCGATTCCTGATGAGGAGTGCGATGTCCATGAAAACTCTCCTTGTGCCAGGTTGCCAAGAGGTTAACTCATTGTAGTGAATATATAGAGTATCAAGAGGCGGATGCCAATATAAAACTTGACTAACGGGAGTTATGGCGCGTAGCATGAATCATGAACGGTGGTCGTCGTGATATGGGACAGAGGAGGCGGCTGAAGCCTCTCCGTTGTTTGAGGTGAGAAACCTGTACGACGAGGTGCGGTGAGCGGTTCCGAACGGACTCCCTGCTACAGGATGGAGCTCAATATGTTGTCCTACGCAACGATGTTCATAGTGTTCAGGTGATTGCCGGAGGCTTGAATTGGACTGGAGTCGCCACGGTTGCGACTCAGAACTCTTGGATCTTGCTCTTGAGCGGGATCGGGCTGCTGCTTGTCCATTTGATGACGCGGCGCACAATCCATGCGCCCTGACCGGTCAGATGTGTTCCGGTGCTTCACAGGCGAAAGGTGGTTTATGACACCAGAAGAACAAGTCTCGAAGATGAAGAAGGCGATTGCTCAAGCGATCAAGGTGATGGAAAACCGGTTCGGATCGACGGAGCAGGATGTCGTTAGGGCTATCCAAGAGCTGAAGGCGTCGATGCAAGGATCGTCGGAGCCGAGTCTTTCCGTGAATGCCGTGCCGTAGCCAGGCAGTCTGTTACCCCAGACGACGTGAGCGACCATCGAAAGAGAATAGCATCTGCAACGGAAATGAGCTTGAACTATGAAAGCCCAATCCGTTGACCAGAGTCATATGGATACTTGAACAGATTCTACTTCTTCCTGACCCAAGGCATAGATCGCGGTGCGCGCGAAGCCGTGCAGGTTAGCTATCCCAAGGCCGCAATGCCGGACCTGCTGTCCGTCAACCACGTGGTCAAGGCGAATGTCGAGCAGGGGGGTAACCATCTGGGCTCGCGTATCATGGCGTGCCGTGGGGATGGAGCCGAGCAAGCGCTTGCGCGGCATGAGCTGAGGGCGGAGCGGGCTGTGCTGGCACCTATGCCCATGTATCGTGTGATCTGGTTTCGGTAGTTCGAGCGACATGACGAGACACGACACATGGCCCGTTGTGTCAGCCTCGGATTGAGTCTGAGGCGGCGGGCACGATTATCACGGAGGACTGTATGAAGACGACATCACGCACGTATGTGTTGACGCTAAATTCATCGTCACGAAAGAGCCTTCGGTTGTGGATGGGGGATAGTATCCATGCCCTGCGCCATTGCTCGGTCAAACAGATCCCTCTGGCATTGAGGGAAATGCAACAGTCAGTGGATCGTCTGCAAACCCCCGTCTCGTCGTCTGGCGGATCCTATTCCTTGAACCGCGGTCGATAACGTGAAGTTGTCATCGACTGAGTAGAGGCTGAGGTCGTGAACGTCTGTATTGGGAGCGGGTACGAGCCATACGCTGGGCCGACGTCTCTTAGTACAGGCAACGGGTGCGATCGCATCTATAGCTGACTCAGTCGCTCGAAAAGGAAAGGAGGGCGATGGCATGGTCCATGTCCAAACGCCGTTCAATCTAGACACATTCCTCAGCAAAGTCGAGAAGGGCAGGATGATGCTCAGGTCCCCCAAGAAACAGATTCTATTTTCCCAAGGGGATACCACCGATGCGGTGTTCTATATCCAGGCAGGCAAGGTGAAAGTGACCGTGGTCTCAAAACATGGCAAGGAAGCCGTCGTGGCGATTCTGGAACGAGGTGCGTTTGTCGGAGAATCTTGTCTCGTCGGCCAGACGATTCGGACGGCGACCGCAACTACTCTGGAAGACTCTCGCATCCTACGCATCGAGAAAGCCGTGATGCTCCGCCTGCTGCAGGAAGAGCCGAAGTTCGCCGAGGCGTTCATGTCGTACTTACTCGTGCACTCGATCCGAGTCCAAGAAGATTTGGTGGATCAACTCTTTAATTCCAGCGAGAAGCGGCTGGCGCGGGCGTTGCTGTTATTAGCCCACTTTGGGAAAGAGGGCAAGCCGGAGACGGTGATTGCGAAGGTCAGCCAGGAGACGTTGGCCGAGATGATCGGCACCACCCGATCACGCGTCAGTTTCTTTATGAACAAGTTCCGCAAGCTCAGGTTCATTGATTACAAAAGTGGATTGCGAGGCAATGGCAAACTGCACGTGCATAGTTCGCTCCTCACGGTCGTACTCCACGACTAGGGCCCCGATCTAGTAGCCACGTTCTTCATTCAGTCTGACTCATCCTGGACAGGTTTGGCCTCACCGCCATCTCGGCCTCGTTCTCGACTGAGCAATTGTGAACAGACGGTAGCCGACCACTGCACTATGCTGTGCCATAGCGCATAGAGGATAGATGGGCCTGTGCAGGTAAGAGGCCTAGTTCCAATTCGTGAGGGAGAGGCCGGGGAGCCTATCCATAATCATATGATCTGCGATGGGGGAACGCTATGGAGCCATTGCCGGGTGTCAGACATCACGAAGGTACAGACGGCGCTAGGACCAGAGCAGGCCAGGCCAACGCGGAGAGCATGATCAGGCTGCTGAATGACGCGTTGGCCAGAGAGATTATCGGCATCCTCCTCTATAGGTACCAGTACTTCATGATGACCGCTGGAATCAGTT
>JAOUHJ010000098.1 GCA_029865225.1 Nitrospira sp. | reverse complement strand
TCCTGCCAATGCCTTGCGTGATGCTTCACCCATAGGGTGACTCCCTTCGTGCGAAGAAATGCGCCGCCCATCCACTCCCAACAAGGCTATAATGGAGCAGACCACTGCTTCAACTGCCGTTTATAGGTTCATGGATAGATCGGGTGAGACAGCGGGTGTCCATGAGCCTGTTTCCCGGTCTCCCGCGTGAGCGGGAAGGCCGAATAGAGGGCCTGGGGTGAGGCGTAGCGGGGCCGGGTGTGGCCATGCCACCGGCCCCGTACGCTGCAGCGGTTCACGGCTGCAAGGTGAGCGTGATGCGAATTGCTTCGTCAACGGCGGCCAGCTCTTCGTGGCTCAAGGTGTCGATCCTTGATCGCAATCGTGATTTGTCCAACGATCGGATTTGGTCGCCCAGTACTCGGGCGGGCTTGCCGTTCACCACAACCATCGCTTCGCCGGGATACACCGAATCGACATTACTGGTCAGCGGCAGCACCACCACCCGAGAGCCGAAGGTATTACAAGAGTTGTTTGACACGATCACCGCAGGCCTGGTCTTCTTGATTTCGGATCCGATCGTCGGATCCAGCGCAACCCAATAAACGTCCCCTCGACGGGGTAGCTTCTTCACTTGGGCCATCCTTCGCCTTCCGTGTTCTTCCAGTCGTCCTCCAGTTCGTTCCGCCAGCGCTCTTTCCGGGCGGCTCGATAGGCGGCATCGAGGGTCTTGGTGTCCGGATGAAGCTTCGCCCGAACCGCAGAGGAAATGAACGCACTGATCTTTTTCGGCGGCACTTCCTGCTTGAGCCTGGCGTAAATGTCCTCATCCATCGTGATATTCAATCTGACAGCCATAGCCCCTCCATCAAGACGTAGATGCTGTATTGTATACAGCATGCGCCGTTCTGGCAAGACGACGGCCGTCGAGATACCTCAGGCTGAGACTGCGCCACTTAGGCATTTCCAGGTGGGCGGTCGATCGTCAGATGTTGATCCGCGATGTAACGTTGAGAGTCCCGAAGGCTGCTCTGGAAAATTGCAGTCGATCATGATAAGCGATGCGCGATAGAAGACCGCAGCTGCTGATTGTTGTGAAAATTATGAATACCGATGAAGGAGGGACTCCGCATGGCGCTCTATGCCGTTGACGGAACATGGAATGAAGACGAAGCCGAGGAAGCCAAGGAGACGAACGTTCTCAAATTCTGTAAGTGTCTGCCTCTTGACATGAATGTCTTCTATTTGGAAGGAGTTGGGACGCGGCTGGGATTTATCGGCAAACTCCTTGGTGGTCTGGCGGGAGTGGGAGGACCGTTTCGAATTGCCAGAGGCCTGGAGCAGATGCGTCAGTACTTTGCGGAGGGAGATCGGACGGTCGACATCATCGGCTTTAGTCGTGGGGCGGCGCTGGCCCTGCATTTTGCCAATCAAGTGCAGGAAGAGCAAGCAGGGGCCGAGGTTCGCTTTCTCGGCCTCTGGGATACGGTCGCTTGTTTCGGCCTGCCGGGGAATGATCTGAATATTGGGTGGCATCTCAAACTGCCTGACAACGTCAAACATTGCTATCACGCGATGGCGCTCGATGAACGGCGCGGAAATTTTTGTCTGACTCGGGTCGAGCCAAGGAAAGGGAGCGAGCTCGGCGATCGGCTGCAAGAAGTGTGGTTCCGTGGGGTCCATTCCGATGTCGGAGGTGGACAATGTCCAGGACTATCCAACATTGCCCTGAGTTGGATGCTGCGGCGAGCGAAGGAGACCGGCCTTCCGGTCGACGAGGAGAAGTTGAAGCACTATGAGTCCTTGTGTGATCCGGATGCCATCGTCTCCAAAAACTTTGATCCGAAGAAGGACCCACAGCGAACGATCAATCCCGGTGATTTCGTGCATGAGTCAGTGAAGGCCCGTGGGCACGTAGGAGGCAGGGTCCATAACGATCCACCGCCTGGGGTTCGGATCGCACGGGGCTAGAGCATAGGCTGAACAGGCAACCAAGAACGCACCAGGTTTCGATGTGTGAGGGGGGCTCGCAGGGGCAGGAATTCAGTAAATGGTTTGGCTATGCGGCCCACTAAGTGAGAGGATGGCAGCACCTAATCAGGAGGGCACATGATTCTGTCGACGACCAACACGATTGAAGGTAGAAAGGCTATCAAATACCTTGGATTGGTCTCCGGAGACGCGATCCTGGGCGCGAACATCTTTCGGGATTTTTTCGCGTCGGTGAGGGATATCGTCGGCGGGCGGTCGGCAGCCTATGAAAAGGAGCTTCGCAAGGCCAAGAATATTGCGCTGGACGAAATGCAGGAACAGGCCAAAAGTCTCGGCGCCAATGCGATCGTCGGCATCGATATCGATTATGAAACGATCGGTACCAACAGCAGTATGTTGATGGTCAGCGCCAATGGAACCGCTGTAGTGGTGGAGTAACCGAAGCCATGGCACTTCTCACCAATGAAGAATATCTTGAGCTGGGGCGTCGCATTATGCCCCTTCTCGGTTCTGCATTGTGCGGGCCGTCGGCTGACGCGCTTCGTGAACTGGCCAGGGCTTATGATCCCTCCGTGGATGATGCGCGTATCAGTGCTGAGGTCTTTCTCTTCCATAAATATCTGTTGATGCAGGCCTGCGTGGGTGTGTTTCCAGAGGAGCAAGTCGATCACATCGTCGGGGGACTGTTTGCTGCACTCAACGAGCGGGCCAGCGGATTGGACCTCAACCAGGAACGCCAACAAGCCATGGAAGAGATGTGGAAACTGCGGGCGGAACAATTTGATGGGCCTTTCTCGCAAGACCAAGCACAGTTGTTGGACGAAGAATCAGGGCCTCTATATTGGAAAGAAACGATCGGTCAATTCTGTCAGAACGTCCACCAACATGAGCATCATCCCGATTTCTCGAGCGATGATACCAACCCCTTTCACACAGCGAGCCAATCCGTTACCGCGGCACTGGACGAAATGGTGTCGGCCTTAGAAGAGATCAATCAGCAGCAGTTTGGTGGGGCGGTATAAGAGCCTTGCGGCTCGCCGTTTTCATTTCAGGAATACCTTCACCAGCCCAATACATCCCATATACAGAACGAGTGAGCTAACCATGGCGGGCCAGAAGCCGAGACGGGGGATGCCCAGGATCATGGAGACAACGTAGACGGTCCAGGGTGGGACAAACCACAGCAGGCTCTTTGCATAGGCCACCGTCGTCGCTCCACCGCTGTTCGCGTAGAGCAAAACGAACGTCACGCCGGTGATGGCGGGGAAGGTGCTGGCCATGGCGGCCAGGAACGATTTCCCCTGTGCACCAAGATAGGTCGAGAAGCTGACAATACTGCCGCCTAACAAGAAATAGAGCAGATACTTGCCAAGATCACCCACAGAGCCTCCTCCCTAGTCTCCATGAAACGCGTCCATTGCTTCCCGTTCCAGCGCCTCTCCCTGACCGGTATAACGCGGCGAAAAGTGAAACACCACAAGGTCTCGTACGTGCGCCTTGCGCGCCATGAGCCCGGCCTGTCGTGCCGTGAGATGATACCGGTCGCGAGCCTTTTCTGCATCACAATCCAAATATGGCGCTTCGCAATAGAAGATATCGGCGCCATGGGCGAGCGCGATGATCTTGGCTTCGTTTTCCTCGTCGTACCGCACATCGACGACGTAGGCAATCTTCTGTCCTCGCGAGATCGTCAGAAACCGTTCCTTCACCTCGCCCAGCACAAATTCACGGTCTTCTCGCCGATGCTCGTCGTACAGGGCTACCGTAAAACGGAAATCATCCGGCTGGCCTTGCCAGATGTGTTGCTTGACGTCTGTGAGCCACGCGCCGACTCGCAGTCCGGCCTCATGCAATTTCTGTTTGTTGACGTTGATGTGAAATTGCTCTTCCAACGAGTAGGCGAGGGAGGGAATGCGATGATTGAGGGCCACCGTCTTCACGGTGAACATCGGATCCTCCAATATCGTGAAGAGCGGACCATCGCCGTGGGGTATTGAAACGGTCGCTCGCATGGACGGCTGAAACCCGTCACTGGCCCGAAAGGCTGCTTGCCGGACCTCTCTTTCGTGAAATTCCCGAACAATGATCGTGAGCGGATAGCCGTCCACGAGATTCCAGGTATAGCCGCGCAGTTTGCCCTGGACGTTATCGATCAACCCAGGAGGGCCGAACAGTGTGAGCGTCTTTCCTCGCCCGAGCGCGACACGAAGCAGGGTGTCGAAGCCAATGAAGTGATCCATGTGCGTATGGGAAATGAAAATTTCGCCGGCTTTCAGCAACCTGGTGGGGCCTAGTCCGTCGTTGTGGCCGAGGTCGAACAGCAAGGCTCTCCTGGACCAGCGCACTTCCACATACAGGCCGGGGTCACCGAACACATCGTTGACAAGATAGCTGGAGAAGGAAGGGTTCATCAGAGAATCCTTCGACGATCTGTTGAAGAAGGTTCCATATAATAACAGATCGTCAAATTCTCATCCGATCTCGATTCTGACCGCACTATACATGATGACGACCTCAACCGCATGTGCCACGATCGTGATCCAGAGATTGCGCGTTTTAAGCCAGATGCTTCCCCAGATAAGTCCGTCCCAGAGCGCGATCCAGTGGAGATGCTGAAACGTATTGACCAGGAACGGATCGAATACAAAGGTGAACGAGCTGGCGAGAAGGGCAAGGGGTGCGAGTCGGCGAGGAGAATGCGACTTCCACCAGTGTGATTCGAGTTCAGCCAGACGGCCCAAGATGAATCCGCGGAAGTTTATTTCTACAAACACCGCAATGCCACAGATCAGCCAGGGGACCATGAGGAGGATGGGAAGCCGACCGTGCGGCGTGTGCTTCAAGAAGATGATGTCGTACCCTAACGATGGATAGACGACGAGAATAACAAACGTGTTCATTGCCCCTAACAACAGTCCTGTTACGGCTCCCCAACGAAATCCATCCCATATCATGTCCCTTTCCAGACCGAGGTGCGCCAGAACGTGGGAGGCACGTCTCATCCAAAGGCCGAGTCCCATGTAGGCAAGCAGTTGTGGGGCAAATTGGACCAGAAGTTGTTCTTGAAATGAATCGGGAAGACCGTAGTAGCCGAATGTCGCGCCGATGGGCAGGAGCGCCAGCGCAGCCCCCTCACCGGAAAGGCGAATAGGAGCCGGCTGGTCTCGCCCTGACGCCACTGGATGGCTAGGAGAGTTCGAGATGATAACGGTCCAAGGTCGTCGCTTTATGGCGTGCCAGGTTGGACAAGGACTTGTTGTAATCGACGATGGCGCGCAGCTCGTTGCCCTGAGCCGTGGCGAGGTCTCGTTGGAAATCGAGCACGAAGCGAGTCGTACTGAGTCCAACTTTCAACCGTTCCTGTTCGGCTTGCAATTGTTTCTCTGCCATGATGCGCGCTGATTTGGTGGTCTCGATACGTTTGAAGTCGGTCTGGACACGCCGCACCGCTTCACGGATGCCGACGATGATCTGTTGCCGGACATTGGTCAGCGCGACCTCGGCGTTTTGAGCCTCGAGTTTCCTCTTGTTGTAGGTGCTGACGGCGGAACGATTGCCGAGCGGATAGCTGAAGACCAGCCCGGCTCCGTAATTGTAGAAGTCCCCGCTGAAGTTTTTGCTGAACGAGTCCCCGTAGTCAGCGCCCAGCCCGGCGAGTCCCATGGTTCCTTGGAATGACAGGGTCGGGAGCAATTGGTTCCTGGCGAACTGCTTGTTCAGCTCGCCGGATTCGATATTCTTTTTGGCCTGCGCGATTTCCGGGCGTTGTTCAATCGCCGTATCGATGGCTTCTTGAAGGCTAATGGGCTCAAGGAATGTGACAGGCGAATCAGCCGGTGTGAGCCGCACGTCTTGTCGCAGCTCTTCTTCTCCCGGGTTCAGGAGGCGTCGTAGCTGATCTTCCTGATCACGAATGGTTTTCTCAGCCACTAACACCTGTTCCACTCGTGATGCGACGGCGGCTTCGGCTTGGAGCACATCGACGATCGACATGATACCGGCCTTGGCCTTCGCGCGATTCGTCGCCAACAGTTCTTCGGCGGCTTTCATGGCGGCCTGTGCGACTTTGAGATTTTCGTTCGCGAAAACCAGTTCCCAGTACGTTTGCTCCACCGTGGCGACGACCGTCATCACGCGGTCCCGGAAAACGTGCTGCTCGACCTCGGCATTATTTTGCGCGACCTTGATAAAGGTCTGGTTGATCGCGATTCCCGCGTTTCGAAGGAGCGGCTGGGTGAAGGTGAAGGCTAGGCCGCCGGTCCAGGACGGATTGAATAAGAATCCTCGAGCGACATTTTGATTGATGCTGCTACGGGACGGGGCATAGTTCACATCGAAATTTCCCCCAGTGATGAGGTTGGTCGAGGCATCAAAGGTCAGAGAAGTGCTGCGTTGGTCGAAGGTCGTGATCTGACCAAGCGACGCTCCCGTTCCACCGAAGACTGGTCGATTGAGCGGATTGACCGTCCTGTTATATTGACCGTTCACGCTCAGGGTCGGATCGAACTTGGCTTGTTCAACCGTAATGTCGAACAGGCGGCTTTCTTTGGTATGGCGGCTGACCGTAATGTCCAGATTGTGCTGCAGCGCATGTACTGCGGCATCGGCCAAGGAGACGGTTTCCCGTCGTTCCGTCGGTGGAGGTTCCGTGATGTCCAAGCTCCATCCAGGCGCTGAAGGTGCAAGAGCCCACAAGATGGCGATCATCATGATTGTCTGACGTTGGGGGGATGAGGGTCTCAGATCCATTGCTGCCTCCGTAATCGACAGTTCAACCAGATCATACTATAATGTCTCAAAGAGGTTCTGTCATGAAGAATGAAGGACATCTGTGTGAAAAAATTGGACCAAGCGCCCGGCTCATTCGAGTAATCGGGAAGGGCAGTGTTGTGTGTCTGTTGGTGGGAGGAGTGCTCTTTGCCCAGACCTCTGCCATGGCGCAGAGTTTATCGGGAGCGTCGAGCGGTCAGTCGCTGGCGGGTGGAGTCTCGCCGCAGTTCAAATTCGGGGGTGGCACGCTCTACATCGACAATCAGGGCACACAGGGTTTCCTCTACACGCCTGGGCAGAATTTTGAATCCTACAACTTCCGAAATCCGTCGACGGGACAAGCCTGGAGCGGTGCCGTCATGACCATGGGGCCGCAACTTTCCATCGGACTTATCCAAGGCGCGAACCAAGTAGGAACTTCGACGATTCTCCCCGGTCCGCCGCGCCAAACCTCTCCGCTGCCTCCGATTGAATCCGGTCTCTTCGACGAGATTCCCTAACAGTCATTTCAAACTCCCCCGTACACCCATCAACCGGTTCAGGGCACAGAGATTCTGTCATAAACGTTGGAGGCGCACCACCTATGGTTCTGGCGCGCTTGCCTTTGTCTGGCGAAACTGTAGAATGCGCCACCTAGGCTTCGATACGGAGCTTGGTGCTGTGCATGCCTGATCAATCGCCGAATCGCTTCGATGTTTTTCTCAGTTACCACTGGCGCGACCATGCGCAGGTGGAGGTGCTCGCGAAACAGTTGCGCGAGCAGAAGCTCACCGTGTTTCTCGACCGGTGGTACCTCACACCGGGGCAATCCTGGCCGAAGGCATTAGAGACAACACTGGCGAGCTGTCGAGCAGTAGCCGTCTGTATTGGGCAGGGCGAGATGGGGCCGTGGCAGCAGCGGGAGCAGTATCTGGCTATAGAGCGCCAGGTGGCAGCCGAACGTCAGGGGCAGAAGTTTCCCGTTATCCCCGTCTTACTCCCTGGCGCCGAGCCACCCCTTGGTTTCTTGAGTCAGAACACCTGGGTCGATTTTCGTGCTCGTGTCGATGATCCGGTTTTACTCTGCACCTTCGTCAAAGCTATTCATGGAGAGCCACCGGGACCGGACGCGGAAGACACAGTCCGTGAAACGCTCGCTGCCATCTGTCCCTACCGAGGCCTCCTCTACTTCCGTGAGGAGGATGCACCATTTTTCTTTGGGCGTGAAGCGGCTATCCGGCAGCTCGTGAGTGCGGTGCAGCAGCACAACCTCGTGGCGGTCGTTGGGGCGTCGGGCAGTGGAAAGTCCTCGGTCGTGCGGGCTGGCCTGGTGCCTGAACTGCGGAGGAATCATGATCGCGTCTGGGAGGTCGCGACCATCGTTCCAACAGATCGGCCCATCCATGCCTTGGCGGCGGTGCTCATGCCGTTCCTGGAACCGGACATGAGCGAAGTCACCCGGTTGAGGGAAACGAACCAGTTAGCTGAGGATCTGCTCGGTAGGAAAACTGCCCTCCGCGATATCGTCGACCGCGTGCTCGCGAAGCAGCCAGGCACGGATCGCCTGCTGCTCATCGCCGATCAGTGGGAGGAACTGTTCACACTCTGTAAAGATGATGCAGCCAGGCGTTGCTTCATCGACAACATTCTCGAAGCCACAGCGACCACAAAGCTCTGCGTGGTGCTCACCCTGCGGGGAGACTTTTTCGGTCGAGCCGTGACCGGGTATCGTGCGCTATCCGATCGACTGCAGGGTGCCGTGGTCAATTTGGGCCCGATGACACGAGCCGAATTGGAGCAGGCCATTGTGTCTCCCGCTCGAGGTGTCGCACTGTCCTTTGCCGACGGCTTGGTGGCCAGGATTCTGGATGACGTCGGTGATGAGCCGGGCCATCTGCCCTTGCTCGAGTTCGTGCTCAAGCGCTTGTGGGAGGATCGTCATGGGCCGGAGCTGTCGCATCAGGCCTATGGCGTCATGGGCGGGTTGCAGGGCGCCGTGGCACAGAAGGCCGAAGAGGTCTTTGGCAAACTCAGCTCAGAGGAACAAGACTCGCTTAAACGCATCTTCTTACACGTGGTGCGAGCGGGCGAAACCGGTGAGGACACCCGCCGCAGAGCGACGCGCTCAGAAATCGGGTCGGCCGCGATGGGCGTCGTCAAGAAACTCGCTGACGAGCGACTTTTGGTGACCAATCGCGTGGGGGCCGAAGAAGAGACGATCGAGGTCAGCCACGAAGCGCTCATCCGCCAGTGGCAACGGGTGCAGGAATGGCTGAATGAATACCGTGAGTTTCTGCTGTGGCGGGATCGACTCAGAGTGCGCGTGAGCGAACGGCAGCACAATCCACACGATGAAGGCACGCTGCTCCACGGAGCGCCTCTTGTCGAGGCTGAACGTTGGCTCTCACACAAGGGGGTCATGCTGACGGATAAGGAACAGGACTATATCAGGGACAGTGCGGCAGCTCATGAGCGGTCTGTCCAGGCAGAGCGCCAGCGGGCCGAGCACGAGCTCGCCCAGGCGAATCGCCTCGCGGAGGAAGCGGCCAAACGTGAAGAGGCCGAACGGGCACGGGCCGAAGCGGCCGACCGCGCAAGGCGACGACAACGGTTGTTCAGCCTGGCGCTGCTCATGCTCTTGTTCGTGGGCGCGATCGTAACCTGGCTTTGGCAGAAGGGCTACAACCTCGACCAGGCGGCACTGAAAGTGAAGTCGGTCCTTGTGAGTATTCATGTGTTGCCTGACATGGTGCCGATCCCAGGCGGCACGTTTCAGATGGGCGACGTGGAGAAGCTGGGAGAATTCTGGCGCAATCCGGTACATCCAGTCACGATCAAGCCATTTTCGATGGGCAAATATGAAGTGACGTTTGATGAATACGACGCGTTTGCGATTACAACAGGACGACGTTTACCGGAAGACCAAGGCTGGGGACGTGGACGCCGCCCGGCGATCAACGTGTCGTGGGAAGACGCCAAGTCCTATGCGCAATGGCTCTCACAAGAGACCGGTCAACGTTACCGCCTGCCGAGCGAAGCAGAATGGGAATATGCAGCGCGTAGTGGGACCAAACAGGAAACCTGGGCGGGCACGTCCAAAGAATCTGATCTCGACCAATATGCAGTGTCTCTTCAGAATTCTGGCAACCGCACAGCGGAAGTCGGCACGAAAGCGCCAAATGATTTCCGCATCCATGACCTCAGCGGGAATGTCTGGGAATGGGTGGAGGACTGTGCACATACTACATATGAACGAGCACCGAGCGACGGATCGGTATGGCTGGAAGCCGACGAAGGGGTTTGCAATCAGCGTGTCCTCCGCGGTGGTTCCTGGCTCCTCGAACCGGTGGGCTTGCGTGCGTCATTCCGGGACTGGAACTACACCGCCAACCGGTTCAGCGGCCTGGGGTTCCGTCTCGTTCAGGACATTCCGTAACCCTTTGCTCTTTGTTCTTTGACCCTTTGCGTCTTCACGTTTCTTGTGTTCCCAGACAGGTCCGGAGTGAGCGTATCTGAGCCCTCACATCTGCGTGGAGGCAACACGTGGCCGTTTCCACCATTCCACAGGCTGTGCAGTCATGCCATGAACTGCTGCTGTGGCTGATTCCACAGCTCGACAAGTTCCCACGCGTACGTCGATTTACATTGGGCGAGCGGATTGAATCTGGGTTGCTTGAAGTCTTGGAGTTGTTGGTAGAAGCGGCTTACAGCCGGAACAAGGACACATCCTTGCGGCGTGCAAATCTCAAGCTGGAGGTGGTGCGCCATCTGTGGCGGCTCGCACATGAACTGAAAGTCACGGCGACACGCCAGTATGAGCATGGCGCGAGACTCCTCGATGATCTGGGACGACAGATCGGCGGCTGGCTCCGCAGCCAACAGGCGGCCGAGTCAAGCCCATGAAACGGCTCGACGGGATCTGGAATGCGGTGACGAGTTTTGGGAATCTGTTGCGTGCGTACCGCAAGGCTCGGCGTGGGAAGCGCAGTAAACGGGGTGTCGCAGAGTTTGGACTCAATCTGGAGCACGAGTTGCTGGCGCTGCAACGTTCCCTACAGGAAGGAACGTACCAGCCGGGCGAGTACCGACTGTTCACAATCTATGAGCGGAAGCCGCGTCTCATTGCGGCCGCGCCGTTTTGTGATCGTGTGGTGCACCATGCGGTGATGCAGGTGATTGAGCCGCAGTTGGATCGCACGTTTATTTCAGACAGCTATGCGTGCCGAACGGGCAAAGGAGTGCATGCCGCTGTGGATCGTTACCAAGCCTGGTCGCAGACTTACCGGTATGTACTGAAGATGGACATCCAACAGTATTTCCCCTCCATCGATCATGCGTTGCTCAAGGACAAACTGCGCCGACGGATCAAGGATGCACGGGTCTTGGATCTTCTTGACCGCATTATCGAGAGTTCGCCGCAGAGCAGCGCAACGCCTCAGTACTTCCCAGGCGATGATCTCTTAACGCCGTGTGACCGGCGGACCGGCATCCCAATCGGCAATCTCACGAGCCAGTTCTTTGCTAATCTCTACCTGGATGACTTCGATCACGATATGAAGCAAGTGTTGAGAGTGAGGCCCTACTTGCGATACGTGGACGACATGGTGGTACTGGACCACGATAAAGTGCGGCTGGCCGAGATTCGCGCGGCAGTTCGTGAGCGGCTTGCAGCCGACCGCCTTCACTTGCATCCGCGCAAGGCGCAGATCTCGCCAGTGGCTGATGGGGTGAACCTCCTCGGGTATCTCGTCTATCCCGCGCGGCGGCGGTTGCGGAGCGATAACGGGCATCGCTTCGCCAGAAAGTTCCGCCGCATGGCAGTAGCCTATCGCGTGGGTCGGCTTGAGTGGACCAGTGTGGTGGCCTCGGTTCAAAGCTGGATCGGCCATGCGAAATATGCGAACACAGATGGTCTGCGACGAGCGATTTTCTCCCAGGCTGTGTTCACCAGGGGAACGGGCCAAGAGACGGCCAGCGTGTAATCCGCGGTGGTTCCTGGAACAACAAACCGGAGAACTTGCGTGCGTCAAACCGGAACAGGAACAACACCGACAACCGGAACAACAACCTGGGGTTCCGTCTCGTTCAGTCCGCCCGCACGGCGAGTGCCGGTCGAGGGCCGGTCTGTTCACGGATAGATCGGGTGTGACAGCGGGTGTCCATGAGCCTGTTTCCCGGTCTCCCGCCCGAGTGGGAACGCCGAATAGAGGGCCTGGGGTGAGGCGAATCGGGGCTGGTTGGTCATGCCGACAGCCCCGGGCGCTGCCGATGCAGGTGTCATCGCATGCGAGTGAAACGGCTCTCTTGCTTTGCTCTCATAATGCGTTACGGTTGGTAGGCTTGTTGCCACGCTACAGCTAACACGTACCGAGCCACAGAGTGTAAAATTTCAGGATCGATGGTCTCGATGGCATCCGTCGGTTGATGAAAATGTGGATGCACCCCTCCGCTTACCACCGTGACGGTTGGCACACCGGCTTCCTTGAACGGCACATGATCGCCACCGGGGAAGAATCCATAGAGATCGAGTTTGTCGTCAACGCCGGCGGTTTTCCCTGCCTCCAGCAGCACATCCCTTTCCAACCCTGTTACACCGACGGTGAGGTGTCCATTCCCAACGCCGGCATGGTCGATGTTGATCATGGCCTTCGTGGCGTTCAACGGGGTAATCGGGCGTGATACATAGAGTCGTGAACCGAGCAGGTCGAGCTCTTCGCCGCTGAACGAGACAAATAGAATCGTTCGTGACGGACGCCGGTTGATCTTTGCCAAGGTCCGCGCGACTTCCAGAACGACAGCGGTTCCGGACGCATTGTCATCCGCGCCGGGAAAGAGTATCCCTCCTGGGCGACCGAAGTGGTCACGGTGCGCGCCGATGATCACGGTGTCCGTTCCCGTGCCGGGAATCATCCCGATCACATTCACCAAGAGCCCTTCCTCCTCGGTCGTCTTCCACTGAAGCGAGGCAAATTGATTGGTCATGGCAGCCTGTGAGGAAGGTGATTGGTTCAGCCGTTCCTGGAGGGTGCGTAGGCGATCCGGAACTTCCCTCTTCGAGTCAGTAAGAATATCTTCGGCGAGAGCGGTGCTGATCCAGGCTCCTGGGATGGCCATATCGGGAGGGAGTTGTCCGTAGAAGGCACTGGGGTGTCCTGTGACGCCACGGCGGATTTCGTAGGGCTGGAGGATCGGACCGGTTGCGGTGAGATACCCCACGGCGCCGCGTTCTTTGGCGAGCCGCACCTTGTCGGCATGGCTGACATGGTGGGGGTAGTGTTCCGGCTTGCCACGCAGAAACAGCACAATGCAGTTGTTCACCTCCACGCCGGCGTAGTCGTCGATGCCTCGATCAGAATCGACGACGCCGTATCCGACGAAGACGATCCGGCCTTGGATGTCGGCTGATGGGGAATCGAAGATGGGGAGGAAATCGAGACCGGCTTGCTTCGTTGTCAGTCCGCCTGCGGTGCCGATCCCGACGGTTGGGTTCGGAGCAAGAGTGGCGGTGGGTATTAGGGTTGCCATGGCCCCTGATGTGGCACCATCTTTTCCTGTTGGGAAAGGAATGATCAGCGAGCTGTTGCGGATGCGCGGGAGCCGTAACCCCGCTGAAAGAAATTCCTGCGCCACCCACTGCGCGGATTCGAGATCCTCTTTCGTGCCGGTTTGTCGGCCATGAAAGGCAGGGCCGCTGAGCGTTCGGATGTCGGCAAGCATCCGGTCTGTGGAAAGCGATTCGATGGCGGTCTGGAGGCCGGATTCAGGCGACTGGGCTTGAGTGTATGGCGCGGCCGTTATGAACGACAGCACTAGTGTGATCGTTAAGTGTGCAACCCATCTAATCATTATGCTCCACGTAAATTTCATGATAATGGCTTGAGAGTTTGAGCCAGCGTATTCACGTGGGCGAATCATAGCATAGCCATCGAAGCAGGTTGCAGCGCCACATTGTGCCCAGGTACTATTCAGCGACACGTGGGTGTAGGTTCCGAGCTGAGCGGGTGACCGGCAGCTCAAGGGAGCGAGTATGGCAGGCGGAGACTCAGGAAAAGGATTGTACGACCATCTGTACCGGCGTTTTTTTGAACAGCGCGACAGCCACGATGGCTATTTATTCCAGGAGGCTCCGGGTGGCAGCGCCAAGCCGCCGACGGTGACGTTCAAGCAGAAGCTCCGGTGGTGGACGTGGGATCGGTGGGAGCGGAGAAAGAAAATTCTCGAGGAACGTGACCGGTTACAACGCGAAATTCTCCAGATCAAGCAACCCACCAACACAAAGTAGACAGTGTGTGGTTGTTGGATAACACTCAATAGTCTTTCATGAGACAACTCCCAATTATGTGCTCCGCGCTTTTCTTCGTCAGCATTGGTTGGCTGGTAGGGAGTGGTTCGAGCTACGGCATTCAGTTAGAAACCCATGAAGAAAAAGCCGCCAATCTCAAACAGCAAGCGACCGGTGGATTGTTTCAGAAATGGACCTTCGATCAAGATCAGATCGATCACTTACCTACGGGCTTCGAACAAGACGTTGCGAATGAGCCACCGGCTACATGGGCTGTACAGGCGAGCACAACTGCCCCGTCTCTGCCGAATGTTGTGGCCGGCTCTTCCGGTTGTGGGGAGCAGTGTTTCCAGGTGTTGCTGGCCAAGGGGCTGGAGTATGAATATCCGGACCTCACGGTTCGCTTTCATACGCCGGACGGCGTAGGAGCTGGTGGAGTGGTCTTGGGCGCACACGACGCCAAGAATTTCTACGCGGCAGTGGTCGATGTGGTCCAACGGAAAGCACATCTGCTGCGTATCTCCAATGGCCGCAGGTTGTCCCTCGCTGAAGCGTCTGTCCACCTCAAACCGGTTGAGTGGCACTCTCTCAGAGTGCAACGAAATACCATCATCAGTAAGGATTTTATCGAGGTCTATGTCGATGGGGCGCTCGTGCTCTCGGTTGAGGACCAAACGCTGGGATTGGGCCGGGTTGGATTTGTCTTGGTCGGGAAATCCTCAATGTTTTTTGATAGCTTTCATGCGGTCCCACTCTTTTCTCATCGCCCGCTCTCGTCCCCGCCGGCCTACTAAATTCAAGCTTGGTTCGCCCCCGCAGTATTTTCCAATCCGGAAATGAGTCTGAACGACGGTCGGCGAATCTGAGTCTCTGCTTTCTGTGCTGACTCGGTTGGGTTGATAAATGCTCCGTCGTTCTGCTGTGCCGGTGTGGCTCAGGCC
>JAOUHJ010000159.1 GCA_029865225.1 Nitrospira sp. | reverse complement strand
CCAGCCCAACAATCACCTTGGGTGTCTTCATGAGCCGCTCCTCCTTCTGTGGATCCGCTCCGCCATCCGCGGAGTGTTCCACCGTACCAAACCGGTACGCAGGTTGTCGGCTCGTCCATCTTATCTAATACATCACGCTGCAGGGCCTGAATGATGGCCTGGTCGGCTGGAGGGAACCTAAACCGCGTCAGCTCGTCAGGGGACACCCATCGAATTTCCTCACAGCCGATAGGAACAGGCTCTCCTTGTTCAATAGCACAGCGAAAGAAATGCAATTCCACGATTTTGTCCGGATAGTCGTGACGAACGATCTGATACGGAATCGGCAGCTCGATGGAAATACTGAGCTCCTCGAGTAATTCTCGCTGCAGACATTCCGTTAACGATTCTCCCACTTCTCGTTTCCCACCGGGGAACTCCCAGAACCCGGCTAAATGGACGCCGGGCTTTCGACGAGCGATCAGATACCGTCCGTGACGATGAATGATCCCTGCCGCAACTTCAATGACCCGCATAGTCAGCCTGCTATTGTTCAGTTGAGGTCCGAGAGAACGGGTATGTCTTGCAGACGGATTTCATAGGGCACAGGAGACAGTAGGGATCACGGGCTGTGCACACCATCGCCCCAAAGTCCATGATGGCCTGATTAAAGTCGTACCCTTTCCCCGCTGGAATCAGGGCTTCCGACAATTCCCATAGCCTCGTCTTCTGAGTTTTCGGATCGCCCTCGGCAACAAAGATTCGGTGCAACACCCGGATCACATTCGTATCCAGAATCGGCGCATCTTCATTGAACGCAAATGAGCGAATCGCTCCGGCGGTATAGCGCCCAATCCCTTTAAACGAGAGCAACTCATCGGCATCATTGGGCAATTTCCCTCCATACCGCTCCACCGTTTCGCAAGCGATCCCGTGCAACCGTTCAGGCCGAATGTTGTAACCCAGGGGGTACCAAGTTTTTTTGACCTCCGCCACCGGTGCCTCGGCCAGATGTTCGAGACTCGGATACCGTTCCAGAAATTCGTGGTATTTGGGGATGACCCGATCGACTTGTGTCTGCTGGAGCATTACTTCGGAGACGAGTATATGATAGGGATCAGAAGTTTTTCGCCACGGCAGATCGCGACCATGCTCTCCGTACCACTGTAGAAGCCGCCGTTGAAATCGACGCCTCGTAGAAGGATCCGGTAAGCGCGCCTTGCGAGATTTCTTTTTGTTGGATGGAGATCGCGCGGGCATGTGCCGATGCCTTCCCACCACTGCTGTTCAGTCGGTGGCATTGTAGAAGTCCCATCAGACAAAAATCAAACACCGCCTGGTACGCCCAGCACGAAGGGCTGCCCTTACACGCTCCCAGCCAATCTGTTCAAAGTAATGTCCTCGTGATAGGCTCTAGTTACCTGAGGGAGGAGGAAGCCATGAGCTTCGAAAGCATTCGCCATCCTTTGGTACAAGTCTCCCTTTTGATTAGCAGTTTGACCACCGTAGGTGTTCCAAATTTATCGACGGCTGAAACCCTCCAGGTGCCGTGGGAATGCTCTACCTATACCGGTGATGCACAGACACGCTGCATCAACGCCCTCCTAGAGGCGCAGCAGAAAAAGATCGCTGAGCTCGAAGGAAAGCTGCAAGCCCAAGAAGGAACCGTCAGTCAACTGAAGAGTCAGCTCGATCGTCAATCAACTGCGGCGGCTGACTTGCAACGGCAACTGGCCGAACGACCGACCACCAGCGTCATCCCCCTCCCCTACTCGTATGGTTACCCCTTTGGCCTAGGCCTTGGATTTGGGCTCCACTTTGGCAACTCTGGAATCTATGCGTCACCCTACTACGGGCCCTACTACCGTCCGTTCTGGGGTCACCGACATTACGGCTATTGGGGTCATCGTTGGTGACGACAGACCACTGCCGGATGGGCCGCTGACAACCTCTTTTCTACTCCTCCACCGAGAATTGTGGGTATCAGACTTTTCGTTGACAAGATAGGCCATGACAAATAGTCTTCTCAGTAGAATGCTATAAGTACGCACTACGTCATCCACTTGGAGCCTCGATTATGTTCGTAGATCGGTCAACGACAAAGGACGAGGGCACACGATGGTTGTTCGGAAATTCCCCCGTTATCCGGTTGCCATATCAAGCACGTTAGTTCAACGAGACAAACTCCGATATAACGCTTCAGTGAAAGACCTCTCACTGAAAGGTTGTCGGTTGGAGAGTGTCATCAAACCGTTCACCGGCATGCAGCTGGAACTGCTTCTTGACCTTTCCGGCGAGGCAACACCGATTCACATTGCCAAGGCGACCGTACGATGGACAGGGTCCCATGGCATCGGCGTCGAGTTTTCATCGATGGCGCCAGCCGAACAAGAACGGCTGAAACGGGCGGTCGAACAGCTTTCCGTGACGGGGGGCCAGGCCGTCATCGTTCCAAAAGAAGAACTTCCCAAGACATAAATCACTTCCGAACACCTTCTGCTCTCTTCAGTATAGAGCTCGATCACTGATTCGTCGGATACAGGTCCTAGTCCATGCAAATCTTTCTAGACCTACCTCCCCCTCCACTGCCAGCGGTGATACAAATCGCATTTTCTGATTTGTCTCAAGTTTCGGCACCAGATTGCCGATTCAGCATTGCGCTTTTGGTGTGGAGTGACCCGTGACCTGGTGGAAATCCTCAGCGAAGATCCGATCAGGATCAACGAGCCCTGGTTCTGACCGCCGTCGAGAGCCTCGCATCGGAGGAAAATTCAAAGTCCGGTACTCCGGTTCCGACGGGGACAACATTCTCATCGGCAATGGGACGATCCTAGATCTGAGCCGATACGGATTCGGGATTCAGGGGAACAAACGTGTTAAGGTAGGGATGGAACTAGGCTTGTTCCTCGAGCTGCCTGATCTCGACGCCCCACTCTGCATCCCCCAGGCAACCGTCTCCTGGGTCGACGGCCGGCGATTCGGTGTCGAATTGCGAGCCGATCGCAACAAAGAGCCGGAATGGCTGGAGTATCTGTCGGAGTAGTGCTACTTCTTAGTCACACCTCTCCACGATTCCCAGATCACCGTGAAGAAAATCGCTCTCCCTGGTTAAAACGCCGGCTCGTCCGGAAGGCTGGCGAGATGGACCGGAAACTCCCCGTTTTTCGCATCGGCGACATAGCGTCTCAAGGCTTCACCGACCACAGGGAACGCCATGGTTTCCCAGGGAATTTCTGAGAGGGGAAATAGTCTCACCTCCAAGCTCTCCGGTCCGGCCTGAAACTCCGGCGTCCTCATTCGGCCCCGAAACACCAAGTAGACTTGCCCAATTTTTGGAAGGCTCAGCACCGCATACAGTCCCGCAATCATCACGTCGGCACGGGCTTCTTCCTGCGTCTCGCGAATCGCTGCATGCTCCGTACTCTCTCCCAGCTCCATGAACCCGGCGGGAAAGGTCCAGAGGCCAAGCCTCGGTTCAATCGCCCGACGACAGAGGAGTATCTGGTCTTCCCATTCCGGGATACAGCCCGCGACGATTTTTGGATTATGGTAGTGAATCTGGTCACATCGATCGCAAACATGACGAGGCAGATTGTCGCCAAGAGGAATCTTCCGTGTGACAGAGGCACCACAGTGGCTACAGTAATTCATACGAACAGGCAGCCTCAGATCGTTGACCTGAAGCAAGAGACGCAGCGTGAAACCCCAAGATACCACGCATGGATAGCACAAACGCCCCTACTTTGCACGTAAGGCTCCAACCTTGACTTGGCCCGCATCTCTTGACTTCCGTGCGAGAAATCCTATCAGGTTGTTATAATGTTGTGAACATTCAGCAAGGATGGGGCACGATGGAACAGAATGATGTGTTATCCA
>JAOUHJ010000097.1 GCA_029865225.1 Nitrospira sp. | reverse complement strand
CAGCAGCGACTGCAAGGTGCGCTCGTGGCACAGATGGAACGGATAAAATAGGACGCCGGATCGTGTCATGCCAGTGATTCAGAATAGCTACTCTGCAACAGTATCGGCAAGCTGTCGTCCCAGGGGCAATGGAACGGAAGCTGTTCTATTGCACCACAGCGATTCTCACCGTTTGAACATACTGCGCTGACGGTCCCTGGAGACAACACGTACGTTGCGTAGCAGAAGCATTCTCGGTGACTGACTGATAGCCCGTGGGCACGTTGGCATGCGTTATGACTGTTGCGTGGGTTCAGCATGTCCCGCGCCGTTCGTTCCTGATCACCATTGAACCTATGGCGGTGTATCGCACCGTCCGTTCCATTGCCACTCGTAGGAAGGACTCCTGGCTGCTGAGGTGAACATGAGCGCGGCAGGATAACAGGTTTATGTGACAGACACGACGCCGATGCTATTCAGCGCTGAGGCTGACATCTGAGAGACACGGTTCCAGATCTGGGCAATAGGAGGAGAGGCGTGTGGCGGGAGATGACAGCTTCCGCTCTATTGGCCTAGTTATGGCGAACGTTAATGCGACAGGGCAGAGGTCCGCCTTATGGCGAGGTGATCTCGGCACCGAACTTCCGCTTCTCACCGATGTCAGCCCTCGACCCCAAGCAGAAGTCCACGACCGACCGCTATCAGAATGGGGAGCTTACTCCGATCTGCATTAGCACCTGTGATACATAGTCGCCCAGTCGCCACTCATTGAAACGGCAGCAGCTATGGCGTATTGTTCGCGAACAGTAGCGGCGTGTTAGTCGGACAGGATCTGGCAGATCTGGCTATTATGCGGATCGGCCTAAACATAGTTACGCGCCGCCGCTGATGCTGAGCGTTAGCTTTCCTCGAAAAACGATGCATGTCCTATGTCGTGTGATCCTAGTTGTTTTACTCGCGTTGATAAGCAGTAGCGGAGGTGCGAGTGCTGCGACACTTGAAGACCTTTCTGTGGCCGTCGCTTATTTGCGTGAGGGTGATCAATTCGGCACCGGGTTTTTTGTAAGCTCCACTGCGCCGTACCTTGTGACCGCATCTCATGTAGCAGCTTTCCTGAAAGCCGGGAGCAAAATAACTTTCCGCGCAAAAGGCGATACTCCGGTGTCAGTGTCTTTGACGGAACTCACTGCTGGCGTATCACAGCTACAATGGCAGTTGCACCCCGAAGCAGATGTTGCGGTCCTGAGACTCACTTTAACTGCTCAGACTGCCCCTCTTATGCAAGGTCGTTTTCTGGGACTGGAGATGATTGATTCGGCAGAGACAGCGCCAGTACGGGAACGCACAGTAACAGTCATGGGCTTTCCGCTCAGACTTGGTACGACCGGACGTTTTTCTCCCATTACAAGTGACGGTAAACCCGCCAGTGGTTTGCTTCGGATCCTGCGTGCAGATAACAAAAAGGAAGCGACGTTCTTTCTTCTAGACAAGCCGAGCATCGGTGGCTTCAGCGGTGGCCCTGTATATTTGTTGTCCGCTCCCTACGCTTCAGGTGGTGCGTTAGTTTTCACTGATGTATCTGCACCTCCCAAGGTCGTGGGCTTGGTTCACGGGACTATCAGCGACAATACTGGTGGTAAACTTGCGGCCATCGTGCCGTCAAGGTTCATACATGAGACGATTGCTAGTGCTGACAAGATTCCCGTTACACAAAAATAATGAGCGCTTAACGAAAGCTAACAAACGGCTTGAGACGGATCTTCGGGCCCGCTCGCTGCGCTCGCCGGCCTCGTCCGCTCAGCCTTGGCCGTTAATGCGACAAAGCTGAGGACCGATATATGGCGGTACGATCTCAGCGCCGAACGTCCGCTACTTGGCCGATAGCGGCCAGCGCGGTCGGTCAATCTTGCCTTTTCGAACAAGACTCTCCCGGGCGAACAAAGGGGTCATTGCTTGACCTTACACCTTACTGACTTCTCTCCTCCTGCCCATGGCACGGCAGTTACGGCTGGACTATCCCGGGGCGCTCCATCATGTCACGGCGCGGGGTAATGCTCAGCAGCCGATCTTCCTCGATGACACCGACCGCCACCGTTTTCTTACCCTCCTCGGGCAGGAGATCCTCCAACAACACTGGCGCTGTTATGCCTTCTGCTTGATGGGCAATCACTACCATCTACTGCTCGAAACACCCGAACCCAATCTGAGTCGCGGCATGCGGCGATTGAACGGTCGCTATACACAGTACTTCAATCGGCGGCATCATCGCGTGGGCCATGTCTTGCAGGGCCGGTTCAAGAGTATCCTGGTGGAGCGCGAGAGCTATCTGCTGGAACTCTGCCGCTATGTCGTGCTCAATCCCGTCAGAGCCGGTCTGGTAGCCACGCCACTCGAGTGGATGTGGAGCAGCTACGGGGCCACAACAGGCGCACACTCGGCCCCATCCTGGTTGGCCATTGATCCTGTCTTGTCGCAATTCGATGGAAACCGCGAGCGCGCCGTATCGTTGTACCGGCAGTTTGTCGTCGACGGAATCGGCGGCGCCTCCCCCTGGCCACGATTGACGGGACAGATTTTCTTGGGGAGCCCGGCGTTTCGAGAGCGAGTGGCCACCATGGTCGACCGGAAGAGCCTCGCCAATGTCCCGCGTGCCCAAACCACCCCGACCCGCCTGAACGCGGTGGAGATTCTGGAGCGGGTCGCCGCGGTGTATGGGCTCTCCCCGAGTGCCGTGACCGCACGTCGGCATCAAGAGGCCTATCACACCGCTGTCTGGCTCTTACGCCGCGCCGCGAATGAACCGCTGAATACAGTGGCCATTCGCTTTGGCGTCTCGCCGTCGCGCGTGTCCAAAATCCAGGCGTCGCTGGAGGTGACGCCCCTCACAGCGCAGCAGCAGCGGGCCGTGACGCAGTGCAAAGTCAAGCAATGACCCTATATGCCCCCTCGCGCAGCCGCTTGGGCTGATCGGGTGCTGAGGGCTGTCGTCAGGCTACTCGAGCGGGATTTGGCTCTTGTGTTGGGCGAGCCACCCCTCAAAGCTTTGCAGCGAGGGGTTGAGGCCTCGGGTGACGTTAATGCTACGGGCGCCACAGAAGTACGGTGCGAAATCCCGGAAGAACTGAAACATGTTGCCGATATCGTCAGCGTGCGGAAAGTCAAAGCTTCGATACACTTCGGGCAGCACGTCGTTGTAGTGCACCTCTTGATTCAGCACCCTGGTGAGCGTGGCGGCCATCTGTGTGCAGGTCAAGTGCTCGCCCGCGATGCCGACGGTCTTGCCGATGTACTCGCGGCCCTTTTTGAAAATACCCAAAGCACATTTGCCAATATCCTCGGCGGCGATACCTGAGAGCTGTTTGTCACCCATGGGGAAGGTGATCGCCAGTGTGCCGTCCGGACCCTTCTTGGGGCCCATGCCGAAGTAGATCAGGTTCTCCCAATAGAACGAGGTCAGCAGGAACGTCGTCGGCACACCATGCTCTCTAAACACCTCATCGGCCTCGCCCTTGGCGTCCATATGCAGCACCTTATACTTGCCCATGAGAGTCGGCATGCGGTTGTCACTGAGCGGCACCCACTTGCGGGTGTCTTCCAACGTGGACCAAATGACGTGTTGAAGGCCAGCGTCCTTCGCTGCCGTGGCCATGGCCGTGGCCTGGGCGATTTCCTTTTCGGGTGAAAAATGCTCCCAGAAGTTCGTCACACAATATGCTCCGTAGGCACCTTGGAACGCCTTTTTGAGACTCTCCAAGTTCTCGATGTCGGCTACGATAACCTCGGCGCCCAGCTTCGCCAACCCCTTCGCCTTGTCCGAGTTGGCATTTCTAGTAATCGCGCGCGCGGTGAAACCGCTGCTTGCGTCGTTCATAATAGCGCGGACTAAACCGCCACCCTGCGCACCGGTGGCACCGACGACTGCAATGGTTTTCTTGTTAGACATAATATTGTTCTCCTTTCAATCACTGTTGCTTGGGCGGATTCATGGCCGAGAAAATATACCGAGCGATGCACTACTGACCATTGGCCTCGCGATGCAACAGGAACAGTTCTTGTTTCGCCCCCAAGCCGGGGGCTGCTGATCCTCAGGCGCGCGGCTGGTTGGTGGAGAACAGATAACGGTGAATCTTCCACTTGCCAGCTTCCTTGCGAAAGATGAACAGCTCATTATTGCCTTCCTGGAGCTCAATGTCGGCACCCAGGATACGGGTATGACCAGCAGAGCTTGTGCGAGCCCAAGCCCAGTCTCCGGCTTCTTGGATCTCATGGATCTCAAACCGGATGTTGAGCTTAATAGTCTCGAATACTTGCTTGTAGCCAGCGCGCACGGCGTCGCGGCCGACCAGGGCGGGCGCGTGCTGCGGCATGAATACCGGCTGGGTGCCGTATAGACCGAGGATGGCATCGATGTCGTTTGTGTTGAGTGCGGTCTCATACGTTTTGATCAGGCTTTCGATAGTCATGGCGGCTTCTCCTCGGCAGATGAAGGTCCCTAAGGTTAAGAGCAGGGAACAGGAGACTACCGTGGTGGCCCAATACCCAATTGCCTTCCTGGTTTTTCCTGCTCCGAGAATCCAAGGCGTCATGCGCAACCCCCTTACTCTGTCTGGATCGATTTACAATGGGGTTGCATGGGGCATACTAGTCACAACGTGCGACAGAAGCTTTAAGGCACTAGCCATGTTTCTATTGTTTTTGGCCAAGTCGAGCGAATTGAGAGGGGAGCTGGCCCGTAAGCCGACGGAAAACGGTGATGAACTGCGCGAGAGATTCGTAGCCCGTGGCGAAGGCTGTCTCGGTAACCGTGTTGCCAGAAAATAAGAGATCTCTTGCCGCGGCGATCCGATAGTGGGTCAGCACTTGCTTAGGAGTGTGCCCAACTTTCTCAAGAAAGAGCCGGTTGAGGCTGCGGAGACCCAATCCTGCCTCTTGAGCAACTGCAGTCATCCGAACTCGCCTCGAGTGATCCCGCTGGAGAATCGCCAAGGCGGTTCGTACCCGTTCGTCGCGCACCATGCTATCCAGGTGAGTTACTTCCAGTAACGACGCCTGCTGAGCTGATTTTAAACTTTCGGATAGGACCTGGATAAATGTGGATACCAGGGACTTCGCACATGCGGCTTTTGGGTTTAGCAGCAGGTAAAAGAGAATTTCCTTGCCGAGCTGATGCGCAGGACAGAGAGTTGGGTTGAACTTGGAGTGGGTGACTGCTCGCCATCGTGGGTGATTAATCATGCAGATCAGCCGTTCTCCCAACGCCTCGTTGGATTGAAAGGCCATCGAGGTCTTAGGCGGCACATAGATCATCTTGCCCGGTCCGGCCACCAACGACCCTGATGGGAACAGAATTGTGATCGTCCCTTGAAGGGGAAGGAACAGCACGTGCTGAGGCCACGCATGCCACTCCATTGTCTTCCCCGGTATGTTCTGATGCACCAGATACAGTCCGGGAAACCGAACTGCGATGTCTTGACCTCGACGCATACGTGTCCTTCAGGTAGAAGCGATTCTACCCTGTTGGCGTATGCAAGGTCAGTGTATTGGGCGGGGTCCGGTTACCACGCCTCAACTGGATCGGCATAGCCAATCCGGCCGTACACCGATCGCGCTACGTCCAGCAGTAAGAGGAGTCCAAACGTGACCAGCACAACACGGTTGCGCGAAAACAACACCCAGCGCATCAGCCGAGAGGACCACGCACGAAATGAGCCTGCACATTCGGGTGGAGTGGGCTACCATACCATGGGGCTCTGTGAGTCTGTAAACGGCGGGGGCGAAAAAGATTTGTTTTTGACCCTCCGGGGAGGATACGCTGATACCCACAGAAGAAAATCGAGAAAGTGTCCCCACGTTCTGCTCTAGGCTTTTTGACACCCATGCCGGCCTGACGTGTGCCTTGAGGGAGTAGACCATCTACAGGATTCAGTATCAGCTTCAACTGGACCGTGGCAGAAGATGCGGAGGGGATTGAAGAGAGGCGTATCCTTTGAACGGCAGCTTTCCGGCGTGGAGCTTGCCATAGCGACTGTCGCAAAGTGGCCGGATAGGCCATCTCTGACGGTCAATCTTGTCGTTTCTCAACCGAAACTCTCGACCCAAATCCAGCACCGAACCCCAGATCGAGTGTGAGCCATTCGCTACAGGCCGGAATAGCTCAACGTTCTTGGTACGTTGCGTTGGCAGGATGCAGTGGCAGAAGACCAACTTCCACCAGCACCGTGCATTTCCGCTCCCTTTCCCTTAATAACGCTTGACTCTCACCCCTAATGCGCCCAGGGTGATCCTATGACGTATTGAGCCACGCCGACCGTCCTATCCTCGCGCGTCACGTTCACTCCCTCCCGTATCTTGCGCGACCGAGTCCCTGGTCTCCGCCGCTTGTGCGCCGCATGTTCCTCAAACAACCTCTGTAGATGGTCTGTGTTCAAGCGCCATGATCTCATGGGGTGGCAGGGGTCGATTACCCACGCCCGTCAATGCAGAGGAGGAGCCACACCATGATTACCATCTCGCCAACGGCAGAAGAAAAATTCTGGGATCTCATGCAGGACACGTTTGGGCTGCGCGTCTACGTAAAGGGCGGTTCCTCACGACCTCGTTTCTCTTTTCCCATATGAGTGGGCGCCAGCCAGCACGCCACGCGCGGCTGGCTGGCGCCCATCGACGTCGTTGCTGAGCGGCTCACGGTGCTGGATCAAATGTGGAGAACCAATGGACCTCGTCAAATCCGCACGACTGTCCCATCCATCAACGGCACATCTAGGCTCCAGGTTTCACCGTAGCAGATCTTCTGCTCTTCCAGTATCCCGAGGGCAATTTGCTCGCCTATGCGGAAGGACTCGATATAGTCGCTGTAGTAATGGACCCCGGCCCAGTTTCGGCCAATAGCGATATTGCCGGCGACCTTGTTGAGTTCGCCCTCGACCGTCAGCGGCGGAGTCGCTCCCGAGACGTCCGTGAGAGTCAAACCATCGGCGACCGGTTCGAATGCAAATGGTAGCGTCCACCCGTGGTCAAACCAGGCCTTGAGTACGGTCGTACAGGCTGCGGCGACGGTTGCGTGCCCGGCTCCGTATGAAGGATGGGTGGGCGAGCCTTCAGGGAATGCCATCGGCAACAGCCAGTTATCACCGAGCGCGACATCGAGCTTCACGGCGCTCGAGGACAGTCGAGTGAGCATCGGTTGCAGCACCGCCAGTCTATCCTTCAATGGGCCATTCGGCAATGTGGCAAGTTGGTGCAACCGCCCGCCGACTGCCTCAGGCCGACACCGTCGGTGAACATTATATTTCTGGTAACGTACGGCCTTGAGTGCTCGCGTTGCCACCTCAGTGACGAGGCTGAGGATGTGCGGACCACCAAACTGGGCGAACCCAGTCTGCTTGTCTATGGCATCGTCTCGGAGGAACGGTAGCCCGGGATCGACCGGTGCACCGACCGATAGGAGCAAGAGACAAGCATTGAGATAGGCTTCGTACAGTGCATCATAGTGAACATAGGTCGCGAGGTCGCGCGGAGTCGCCATGAACCGGTATCCGACGTAAGCGTTTTCCCGTCCGCGCAGATTCGCCCCGTTCTGAACATCGAGCCATTCATCGAATGTCGTCATATAATTGATGTTGGCAGGTGCCTGTCGTACCCGCTGATCAATACGAACTGCACCATAGGCGATGAAGCCGTCAGCATGGGCGTGAGCTAGGTCGTTGCCGTTGACGCCTCGGCTGCCGGCTAGGAGAAATTGAGACAGGTACGGACCGACCTGCTCGCCCGGCGTGACGCCGCGAAACAACTCCGAAAGCGTGAATGCATCACCAGGACCACGCAGGATACGGCGCCGCGCCTGCGAAGACGCTAAGACATCAGTAGACCCGGTAACCGCCTTATTGGCGCGGAACCAGTCGAGCTTCTTTAGCGAGTTGATAGCATCCCCGATCGTCGCATCCCCGCCCCATTGAGCGAACGGGATATCGCGGCATAGCGCCATCCAGTAGAGCTCAGCCATCTCAGCAACCAGTTCTTCGGAGTCGAGCGCCGGTGCCGGCGGCATGGTCACGGACTGTGCGTCCGGTCCCTCGAGTTCGAAGGTTGATCCGGCCCCCTGACTCTCCCAGCCGCGCACAGGAATGTTGTTGGCGTTATTCTGAGGTACCTTCCATGGAGGTCCTCCGATAGTCTGTGCAGCAATGTCTCTCGGATCCGCACTGTCGATCGAGCGAACCCATTCGGAATAGTCCATAGGGTCGACGAGAAATCCGTTGTCATCGTGGCGAAGGCACTTTGTGAAATTACCGATATAGGTCGGTTTGCCATTCTCATCCCGATGCCGGTGTTCGTCACCGTTGGCCCGGTGGATGGGATGCGGGCGGGCAGCGGCGATCTCTGCTGCTGCACGACGACGTTCGAGGGACTGCTGGCGACGCATGGTCATGGTAGTAGCTCCTTTTTGGTTGTGTGGCCCATCGACTCTCGGCCGTACGAGTAGCTCTCGCGTAGCCCAATTGCCGGTGGCAGGTCAACTCTTGTCCTGTTTAGATACGTGACGCTGCATTGGGTTTTCCTTGGTCGCAGTAGCTTGACGAACGAAACTAGCTGCCGTCCGAATATAATCAGACTGCTCCACATAATAAGATGCGGAGTTCTCATTTTCTGCCAATCTAATATGCCGTGGGATGTGTTGCCGCAGATTTGCTATCCCTATGGCATTCTTGGCTACGGCCAATCTTGCGATGAGCGTAGCTTCATCTGTGGATCAGCATACCGCTATTTCCTTTCTTTTGATCGAGCCAACCCGCTGGCCTGCACCTGAATTCGGCAAGAGTTGCCCACGGCTAGGCCTCTCTTTCTGATTCCATATTCGTCAGAAGCAAGCCAGATGCCAGTAGGAGATAGGAGCGTCGAATCATCAGACAGCATAGACAATTTGAGAAATTTCAGCGGCAAAACTATTCTTGAACCACAAGCCCTACACGACACTCGCCTCCTGATCGTAGCCGTGTGTATCGAAAGAGATTCATGCGGTGAATCCAATCCGATTCACAAGCACGCTCAGAAAGTTTGTGGCCTGGAATGAAAGAGATGAACAGAGATAATGACCGTACATACACAAAAGGTGCCGTCATCATATCAGTACTGGTAGAATCACCCCGAAATGAGGCGAGAGGACTACACTTCTCGAATGTCTGACATCGAAAGAAATGCCAAGGTCCGCTCCTAGCCGATAGCGGCCAGCGCGGACAGTCAACCATTTCACCTCCCTTTCCCTTAATAACACTTGACTCTGAAGCCTAATGCGCCCAGGGTGATGCTATGACGTATTGAGCCACGCCGACCGTCCTATCCTCGCGCGTCACGTTCTCTCACTCCCTTTCCTGCGCGACCGATTCCCCTGGTCTCCGCCGCTTGTGCGCCGCACGTTCCTCGAATGATCTCACTAGATGCCCCATGTCCAAGCGCTATCATCGCTTGGGGTGGGAGAGGTGTCCTCCGCACAGGAACGGAGCTGAAGTCTCTCAACCACATCAGACAATTCAGAAAAGGAGCCCTATATATGATTACGATCACACCGACGGCAGAAGAAAAGATCCGGGAGCTCATACAGGAAGAGAAAGACACGGTCGGCCTGCGTGTCTACGTGAAAGGCGGCGGGTGCCATGGTTACCAGTACGGGATGAGTTTCGAGTCCGCCATGAGCGAAGACGATACGGTGATTGAGAAGGGCAACGTCAAGGTCATCATGGACTCCCAGAGCGCTCCGTTGTTGGCCGGCTGCGAAGTCGACTACTTGGACAGCGTGCAAGGCTCCGGCTTTGCGATCAAAAACCCACAAGCCAAAACAACCTGTGGGTGCGGCAGTTCATTCAGTGCATAACGACATCGTGCGGTGCGCCGGATCGTCGGCCGCCGACGTCGATAGGAAGGGAGCCAGCTATGAGCGATCCAGTCATCATCGGAACCAAGAATAAGAAGGGGCAGATCATCACCGATCCACGCATCATGATGAACGAGGCACCGCGCACGCCGTCGTTTTTTACCGGCAGCGAAGTCATTAAGGAGGCCGTCAGGCGCGCGAACGTCGATGTGATGGTGGCCTATCCCATTACACCCCAGAGTGAGGCAGCTGCTCTCTGCGGCGAACTGTTTGCTGAGGGCTATATCGGCGACTATTTCCGCGGGGAGAGTGAGTTTGCGGTCATGTCCCAATGCGCCGGCGCCGCCTTCGGCGGGGCCCGTGTCTTCACCACCACCGCCGGGCCGGGCACCATGCGGGCCATGGAAAATTTTCCGATGTGGGCCGGATCCCGGTTACCAATCCAATGTATTGTGACCTGCCGCGGCATCAATTCCCCCTTGTCGATCCAGCCGGATACCATTGAGATCGCCTACCTCATGAATACGGGCATGCTCGTCTGGCATGCAGAAACCGCACAGGATTTTTACGACTGGATTCTCAAGGGCTACGTGGTGTCGGAAGAGCCGGATGTGCATTTACCCTTGGCTCTTTGTTGCGACGGTTTCTTCGTGACCCATACGAAAGACGTCGTCGACCTGACACCGGTCGACATGTGCCTGCCCCCCTACGATCCCTATCGCTCACCGGTCCCCTGCATGGATATGGAATGTCCCCCGGTCCGGATGATGCGCGATCCTTTCGTGATGAAGAGTAACTACATCAGCTACGCCACGCACGCAAGTTGGCAACAGGAAGTCTGGGCCGCCGCGGAACGGTCGCGCAAGCACACGATCGCCTGGCTGGACGGCTTGATCGAGATCGAAGACGGCGACGCCGCCGTCCTCATTATCTCCTCGGGGACCGCCGTCTCCCAGGGACGGGAAGCCATCCGCCTGCTGGCCGATGAGGGGGTGCGCGTGGGGCTCGTTAAGGTCAAGACCTTGCGGCCATGGCCGGAAGAAGAACTTCGCGAGGCGACCAAACATGCCTCGCACATTATCGTGCCTGAGTTCAATGTCATCGGATGGATGGCCAAAGAAATCAAAGCCACGATCCCTCGAAGTGAGCGAGTCGTCGCCGGACCGCGCGTCTGCGGCGGCATGACCTTACCGCCGGAAGTGATCGTGGAGGAAGTCAAAAAAGCCATCGGGATGCGATCCGGCGTGCTGGCTGGACGCGGCGGATGAGGCTGACAGACGGATAGAGCAGCGGCAACCTAGTTGGTTGCATACGCAAGTTACCGATCACCACCGCAACTGCGGACAACAGCGAAAGTGAGGTCCCATATGAGTCTCGACTATGTAAAATTTTCACCAGGATTCGAATCCTTCATGCCGAAAGAATATCGGGATATGGTGGAGCACGGGCCCTTCGGGAAGAAGACGACCGTGTCGCAGATGGGCAATTTCAAAGAAATCCTCGAAGAGCATCCCATGTGCGCCGGCTGTGCGATGACCCTGTTCATCCGGCTCGCCATCGTCGCATTCCCGAATCCCGAAGACACAATTACCGTCGGGACGGCTGGATGCGGCCGGCTGGCCATTTCACAGGCGGCCATTCCATTCGTGTACGGCAACTATGGAGACCAGAACGGCGTGGCGAGTGGATTGTCGCGCGGATTGCGGATTCGTTTCGGCGACAAGCCCAAGGATGTCGTCGTGATGGCCGGTGACGGGGGTACCGCCGACATCGGATTCCAGCAGGTCCTCCATTCCTGGTTCAGGCGAGAACGGTTCACGACAATCATGCTGGACAATGAGGTCTACGGGAATACCGGCGGACAAGAAAGCGGCATGACGACCAGAGGAGCGGTGCTGAAGATGGCCCCGCTCGGCAAGAAGTTTGAGAAAATGGATATGGTCGCCATGGCCAAGATTGCCGGCTGCGCCTACATCGCCACCGTCGTACCGAATAATCCGCGCCGAGTGGAAAGTTGCATCAAGAAGGCCGTGCTGATCGCCCGCGAAGTCGGTCCGACCTATATTCAGGCCTATACGTCCTGCAATATCGAGTATGCGATCCCGACCGATCAGGTCATGGCCGATGCGAAGGCTGTCGAGGATGACCGATATAAGTTTGCCGAATATGTCAGCGAGGACGCTAAGGCCTATTTATCCGAGCGATATGGGTACAAGGAATTCGCCCAGAAGCCGGTAGCGGCCATCACGAACGTGTGATCATCTAGCTAGGGGTGGAAGATTCCCAGGAAGACTCAGATAACCTGCTCGAATCTTCTACCCCTCGGCCGATAGGCTCTGTTGCAGACCTGAGAGGAGCGCGCTGAAGAAGACATGCAGACACTTGATATCCATCGCCCCGACATGCCTGACCTTCAGTTCGTCCTGTTTGTGACGGCGCTCTGCACAGCTCCTTTGACTACGCTGAATGTCCCTCAATCTCTCCGCGCCACAATTTTCAACCGCTGCTGGACGCTCATTCATGAAACTCCTCCGCCCCGCAGACCGGAAGATCGAGTCCTGGACCTCCGACCCTGGACCGAGCTTACAGTTGAGGCGATGGTCGAAACAATACGGGCGGGGCTTACCGAAGCTGGGATTCAGATCTTGGCCTGGGACCATGCCCCCAGCAAGCCGACACGTACCAGTACCCCCGAAGCCAAGCCTCTCATCGAACGACTCTCGAAACTCTACCCTCAGCCACCCGATGAGCCCACCGGTGGCGATGGAGTCTTATCACAGACCTGTGACTGATGTGCTGTTGCCAGGTGCAGGCTTCCGGCGCGGCCCCACCAGGACCGGAGAACAGCCCCAAGCAGTTCCAATTACGCGCTTACCATTCAGTCTGTGCCCAAGGGTAGACCGACCGCCGGCAATCCAACAACCTAGTCGTTGGCTGAAGTACCACGTGGAAACAGAGGAATGCCCCCTCCGATACATGACAACTCCTTCCTCAATCTAAACAACCCTTACGTCCCTTCTTGGCCACCTTTCAGCGATGGTCCCTTCTCTCACTTTCTAGCCAGCGACTCCTTGCAAGAGGCATCACATGTTGACGGCTAACAAGACAAGATAACAGGCTGGCATAGAAATTCTTGCTCCACATATTCTGTGGATAACATTGTGAACAGATAGCCATTTTCACGAAATCCTGCATCAATGGCGTGTTTATTTACCAAACTGCCTATTTATTAGGCATCCGCTCGGGAAGATAGTGACCACAACTAATAGTGGTGCAAATACACGTACCAGGCATTCTTGCATATTCCTAGCAATATCACTTCCCACAACAGGGTCTTTGTTTTAAAAAATTTCTGTAAACCCATCATTTGGACCACTATCCACAGGCATTTTAGTTTCCTGTGGATGAAGTTTCCCAGCAGTAGGAGCGGAGTTTCGAAACTGTCAAGAGCTATGATCTAAAAAGAAGACTCCGTTAGCCATGAAAAATCTCCCGAGGCTAACGTCTCGACCGCAGGGCCAAATGGCAAATCGCACACGCCACATGGGATTGCCTGGGCAAGACAAACGGCCATTGGGATTCGAGTGACCTCGTGCGAGTCTATATTCCAGCTAATGCTTTGGGGTTCCCAAATACAAGAGCGGTGAGAACAGAAGTCTAGAGTCAGGAAAACGGACTACCAGGCGTAGGCCTCCGGTGCCGTTCCACCAGGCCCAGGAAAGATGTCGTCCAACTGTTTCAGCATATCGTTATCAAGAGAAAGACTCAGGGCCCGCATGGCCCCGTCCAGTTGCTCCATCGTGCGAGGACCAATGATCGGCGAGGTGACCACTGGTTGATGCAGAAGCCAGGCCAGTGCCACATCGGCTGGTTGTTGGCCCATCCGTTCACACAGCGCTTCATAAGCTTCGAGTTTGGGACGAAATTTGATGACCTCTTGTTTCAACTCTGCATCAGCTCGACGCCCTTTCTCTGCAGAGCCCAACCCCCCGGCCAGCAACCCGCGACCCAGTGGACTCCACGGGATGAGACCAAGACCATAGGCCTCACAGGCGGGAATGACTTCCAGCTCAATCATCCGATCGGCTAGATTGTACAGACTCTGCTCCGACACTAACCCCAAGAAGTTCCGGTTGCGGGCAGCTTCCTGGGCTTGCGCCAGATGCCAGCCGGCGAAATTGCTGCTACCGACATACACCACTTTTCCTTCCCCGACCAACTGCTCCATCGCTTGCCAGATTTCTTCCCAGGGCGTTGCTCTGTCCACATGATGCATTTGATAGACATCGATCCAGTCAGTCCGTAACCGACGAAGACTCTCCTCGCAGGCACATTTGATATGGCGGGCAGACAGACGAGACTGATTGGGCCACTCGCCCATCCGGCCGTACACCTTGGTAGCCAACACCACCTTGTCCCGACGACCTTCACCTTGTGCAAGCCATCGACCGACGATCTGTTCTGTCCATCCCTCACCGAGTTTCCAGCCATACACATTGGCGGTATCAAAAAAGTTGAGACCGAGCTCCAAGGCGCGGTCCATCATGGCAAAGCTATCGGGCTCAGTCGTGTGCGGCCCAAAATTCATGGTCCCCAAACAGAGCCGACTCACCTTTAACCCTGACCGCCCAAGATGTCTGTACTCCATAAACAACGCCTATTCGATCGCAGACCAGATGCCGGACCACATATGGAGATATCGCCTTCTCATTGATCGCTGATCGGCCTAATATCCCCGCCCGGTGCTCCCACCACGCCCCATCCGGTCAAGTGGAAGGGCCTCGTAGCGTTGTTTGAGGTCCGGATGTTCACCGAGATACTGCTTGACCGCCGCATCATCCGCAAAAACCTCCGGACTACGTTGGCGATATTGATCGAGCGTCAGCTCATGTTTTGCCAAGAGCGCTGTGAGCTTGGCATTGATATCCGCACCCATTTGGCGCATCTGTTCCTGGGATGGGCGCTGGCCGTCACCATACCCTGACCCACCTTTGAAATAATTCGTCATCATTTCACCAATCTCGATCCGTGCCTTAACAAACTGTTCCACTTCGGCCGGTTCGGCGGCATGGACCACGCCGGCACAAAGAACGACTCCCAGTGATATAGTGATGATTCGGTTCCGTATATTCATCGTCAAGCCCCTCCTACAAATCATACATGGACTCGCATACTGCCCCGCACTAACTCTTCCTCATCATGCCACTGCTAGTGCTTAATTGCGTAAGTTCACGATAGTGTTTCTGAGTTGAGAGCCTTTGACTTCTCTCTTGCGCCACACAAAAGGTTTGGCTGTTGGTCCATAGGCGGCCACAAACGCTTCGATGGCCTG
>JAOUHJ010000096.1 GCA_029865225.1 Nitrospira sp. | reverse complement strand
CGAGAGTATTATGGCCAAGATCGCCAAATGTAAAGAAGCGTTGGACGCACTACACTAGCATAGGATAATCTGGCCATGCGGGGTGTGTGACAATGAGTCCAAAAATCCAAGAGGAACTGCTTCAGCAAATGTCCCGGCTCCCTGAAGAGGAGCAGAGGCGAGTCCTGGCTTTTGCTAGGGGACTCGCTCCTGCTGAGGTAGGGGTACGAGGCAGCGATTTGCTTAAGTTTTCAGGTCTGATCAGTCACGACGATTTACAGGCCATGGCGAGAACCATTGAGGAGGGATGCGAGAGGATAGATCCGAGTGAGTGGTAGTGTCCTTCTTGACACCAATATAGTGATCGGCTTGTTCGCCGGTGATCCAGCCGTTTTAGCCCGCCTTTCTCAAACGGACCATATTGTCATTCCCAGCATCGTGCTCGGTGAACTGTATTTCGGAGCGTACAAGTCAGCACATTCCGACCAAAACGTTCGTCGAATCGCAGAATTTATTCAAACGAGTGCCGTACTCGTCTGTGATGCAGGGACGGCTGCCCACTACGGCAAGATCAAGAAGATACTGCGCGAAAGAGGAAGGCCGATACCGGAGAACGATATCTGGATCGCAGCATTAGCTCAACAGCACAATCTTACGGTTGTTTCACGAGATCAGCACTTCAAAGAGATCGAAGATCTTTCCACCGAGGCGTGGTGACCTGGCCTAGAGGCGGTAAGGATCGGTGGTCTCTATCCGTTCCTTGGTCCCGCCACCCACGTGCGGGAAATTCAGCCCGTCCCTATTTTTACCGCCCCGATGCCGACTATACCGAGTGGTGATTTCTGAGCGACAGGAGTTTCGCTCTTGCATGTTATCGCCGTTTCTTTCCCTACCCTTTTCGGTTGCATCAGACCCATGTATACTCAGATTTATGAAATCTCAGCAACAGACAGGCTCTCTTGGGTCGCGACGGCGACCGAGCAAGCTGAGCCGGCAGCTTGCTGATGAGAAGATTGAACGAGCCAGGCGTCAGACTCCAGAAGAACGGCTGATGCTCGCATTGCACCTCTCCGATTTCTGCTACGAATTGAACCGGTGTTCTCCGAAGCCTTAAGCCAAATTATTGAACGCTTGGCTCAAGCCCAGAAGGCTCGGCTACTTCACTCCTATGCGTTGATCGGCGGTTTTGCGGTATCGGCCTGGGGTGTTGCGCGAGCCACACAAGACATTGATCTTGCCGTGGCGCTCGGGACATCGGACCCGTATGTGTTGGCAACCCGGCTTGGGGCCACATATGAGCCGGGTGGCATCGATGATCCACTACAAGGCGTCTTCAGGCTAAATCTGAGATGCGAAGGACAAGAGGTGCCGGTTCAACTGATCGTGCTGCCGTCACAATTCGCCGCCATCGCGTTCAATCAGATTCAAACGCTGAGGGTGCTTGATTGTTCAGTGCCAGTGGTGAATTGGCAAGCGCTCGTGCTGTTGAAGCTCTTCGCTGGAGGACCGATCGATATACAAGATGCGCGGAACATTCTGGCAGTCCGAAAACCCGGTGAGACTCAACGGCAAGATCTCATCGTCCAGGCCGACGTCTTAGGACTCTCCAAGGAAATGCGAGCGCTACTTGGTCCGGTGGCCTGAGTCAGTGCTTCCTGAATTTACTGGTGGGGATTGTAGCAGGACCTGCCAGTTTCTTGCCCCGAATTAGCACGCATAGGATAATCTGCCCATACGAGATATATGGTAGTGAGGCTAAGACTCGAAGACCAACCGATTGGGCAGTAGTCGAGGCTTCTTGAAGAAGCGATAGGTAGTCTATGAATGGGAAAGCGCGGATAGGCGTTTCCAAAGAGCGGCTGGAAGAATTCTGCCGACGACATCACATCCGCAAATTGTCGTTCTTTGGATCCGTTCTCCGCGATGATGTTCGATCAGACAGCGATGTAGACGTGTTGGTCGAGTTTGACCCTAAGCGTATACCCTGATTCATCGCCCTCTTCCGAATGGAGCAGGAACTGTCACGACTCCTGGGTAACCGGAAGGTAGACTTGATCACGAAGAAGTTCCTCAACCGTCGGATTAAAGAGCGGGTGCTGGCTGCCGCCGAGGTCCAGTATGCCGAAGGATGATCTGGTCTATGTCGGCCACATGCTGGACAAAGCCCAATAAACACTCTCGCTAGTTCACGGGAAAACCCGCCAAGATTATGATCGTGATACCGTACTTCGCTTGGCTCTCACGCATCTGATCCAGGTCATAGGAGAAGCAGCACGGCGTGTCTCTCCTTCCTTCCGTGAAAGCCACCCACGGATTCCATGGGATGCCATCGCAGGTATGGAAACAAGATAGTGCACGATTACATGGACGTGGACGAGGACATCGTCTGGGATTCCGTGGTCCACGAACTGCCTTTGTTAATTTCTGAGCTGGAGCGAATCGTCCCAACGGAGAACTCTTAGCTCTCGGAATAGTGCAGTCCTGAGTCTGAACGAATTGTTCAACATGCGTGAGTTCTCACCATGGCCATGTCACTTTGAACCTGCCTGTTGCCTGGCTTGAGAGAAATTCAGCCTGTCCCTATTTTCTCCCCGAAGCCTTAAGCTGAAGCAGCACGCTTCTGTCACAGACCCCAACTGATTTTTCTACTCTTAGCCAGTATAGAAAATTCAGCCTTGTCCCTATTTCGCCGTCGGTGCTCGCTCGACGGGCGTAGTGAAACCAACAGGAATACCCTGCTGGTAGAGTAGGATAGGGAGAAACCATACATGATCGAGAAGTCGCAAAACCCTCCTCCTTCAATCATGTAACTGATAGACTGCCTCGTGAGGTCGCACGATCATGGTTGATCGATCCGCTAGAAGCATACTGGCAGAACTGATCCATCAGTTTGTTGCTGGCCGGATTGAAAATTTTGACTTCTTGAGTTCTAATTCCAAGTGCAACACTACCAGCCCGGATGGACTAGGGTGTTGCCATGCACACGAGATCGTACCGACACCTGAGTGCCGAAGAACGTGAAACCTTGAGCCTGGGCTTGACCCAGGGGCAGTCGCTCCGAACGATGGCGCGGATCTTGGGACGGGCCCCAAGCACCGTGAGCCGCGAAGTGACCCGAAATACGACACGAGGCCGTCCCTATCGGGCCTGTACGGCGCAGCAGCACGCCGCCATCCACGTTACATAAACAGTGGGTCGTAATCAGGAAGTACCTATCAGCTTTACACCGCGATGGCTTGTCTTGTTTCGTCTAAATGTTTTTGTAGATATGTCATGAAGGGGGTGCCGCCGGTGCCGACTGCGGTGGGGTTGGTTGTGCTGGTCTGATGCTGGCGGTTGATGTAGCTGTCGGCGTAGCCAATATGGATCTCGCGGAACTTGGCCAGTAGATCGACGCAGGCACAATAGGCGGACCACAGGTTGGGATGACCCTGCTTGCGGTCATGCACATAGCCGGAAAGGAGAGCACGTCCCTGGCTGTCAGTTTGGCTCTCGATAGCATGAAGGAAAGCTCGGTGGCGGGGTGGCATGTACTCGCGCATTTCTTGGAGATACACCGTCAAAGGATCGGGCGCATGGTGAATGCCCAGTCCCGCATCAAGGCATGGGACGATCGTACTTTGGGCACCGGTCTCGCCACGAAACTGTTGTGGCCGTTGAGCATAGGCTTCCACCTGGTCATAGATGAGGCCGTCGGGTAAGGACGGGCTGTTCTTCCAGCCGTGAATGTAGGGTCTCACGCGCGTGTAATAGACATACGGATCGCAGCGTTCCTTCATGCGGAGGAGTGTATCTCGCATGGCTGTTTGTGCGGACGCGAGAGATTGTAAGCCCAACAGCACCTCATCATCCTTCCTTTCCGATGCCGCGGTGATTGCCCGTACAAGGCCGTCTAGCCCAGGTCCTGCCTGCCGCTCGATCTGAAGGTGGACAACGACGAACCATTCTTCATCCAGCCCTCCGAGAAAATTCTGCAGCAGCACGATGTTGTCGAGCTGAATCGGCTTCGTTCCGTCAAGTCGCCGCCAGTTGTCGAGGGCATAGGAGGCATAGGAAAGGACCGGTGGACGACCGAGCCTCTGGGCGATTTCATACCATGGTTGTGCCAGTTGCAGGGGAAGCTTGGTGGCCGGTTGCCCCGGGGTCTCCCAGACATAGGCATGGCCGGCGAATGAAAGGATGCGCATCGCAGCTCGATACTCAGTTTCACCCCAAGTGGATGGACTGGATGGAAGCAACGAGGTTTGCTCGTCGATAAACCACCGGACCTGTCGGGCGCTCAAGAGTTTCGGAAGCTCATAACCCAAATCATTCAGCGGAGGGCAGCCAGGTAGCGTTTCGCATGGATCCGCTGGCAGAAATCCTCGTTCAGGAGAAATTCCAAAGTCCGAGAGCGACAGCGGCTGAGATGTGCCTGAATCCACAGGAGCCTCCTGAGCCTCACTCTACCACTCTGCAATAAGATTGCAATCGGTTGCAGTAACCGACTCCCAATAAAAAAGGCCACCTGTATAGGTGGCCTTTCCATTTCTCTTTGAGCATCGCCCGAATCAGGATGCTCAAAATGGCATCCCAGCTAGGCCGCAGGGAGCTCGGCGACCGAAGCGTACCCTTGCGGTACGTTGCAGGGAGACGGGCGACTGAGAACGACGCTGGGGGCCATTTTCAGCATTCCTGTTACGTCCCCATTTCCCAAGATGCGAGATACTTCTTCTGCTCAGCCGTCAACGTATCGATCGCCACGCCCATGCCGGCCAACTTGAGCCGAGCGATTTCTTTATCGATGTCCGGTGGGACAGGGTACACCTTCTTCTCGAGCCGCTTGTAGGTCTTGACGATATATTCGGCACTGAGCGCCTGATTGGCGAAGCTCATGTCCATGACGCTGGAGGGATGGCCCTCTGCAGTGGCGAGGTTCACCAACCGGCCTTCACCGAGCAAGCTGACACGGTGCCCGTTCTTCTTGATGGTGAACTGTTCGACACCGGTGCGTACTACGCGGCGCTTGGCGGCCATCTTTTCCAGAGCAGGGATATCCAACTCCACGTTGAAGTGCCCGCTATTGCAGACGATGGCGCCGTCCTTCATGGCGGCGAAGTGTTCGCCGCGGATCACGTGGATGTTCCCCGTGACGGTCACGAAGAAATCGCCGATCGGTGCAGCCTGTCCCATCGGCATGACCCGGAAGCCGTCCATGACCGCTTCAAGCCCCTTCAAGGGGTCGACTTCGGTGACGATGACGTCCGCGCCCATTCCCTTAGCCCGCATCGCAATGCCGCGTCCACACCAGCCATAGCCGACCACCACGACGACGGAGCCGCAGACCAAACGGTTCGTCGCGCGCACAATCCCGTCCATGGTGGATTGTCCGGTGCCGTAGCGGTTATCAAACATATGCTTCGTGTCGGCGTCGTTGACGGAAATAACCGGAAACTTGAGAACTTTCTTTTCAGCCATGCTGCGCAATCGGATGACGCCGGTGGTGGTTTCCTCCGTCCCGCCGATAACATTCTTCAGGAGTTCTTTGCGCTTGGAGTGGAGATGTGACACCACGTCCGCGCCGTCATCCATCGTGACATGCGGCCGATGGGCGATCGCCGATTCGATGTGCCGGTAGTAGGTGGCGTTGTCTTCACCTTTGATGGCGAAGGTCGGGACGCCTTCGTGCTGAACCAATGCCGCGGCTACGTCGTCTTGCGTGCTGAGCGGATTTGATGCGCAGAGACGCACATCCGCCCCGCCGGCTTTCAGCGTAATCGCCAGGTTGGCGGTTTCCGTGGTCACGTGGAGGCAGGCCGTGACTCGCACCCCTTTCAATGGTTGCTCGCGCTTGAACCGTTTGCGAATGAGCCGCAACACGGGCATAGTGGCTTCTGCCCATTCGATCTTCAATTTCCCTTGGTCTGCGAGCTTGATATCTTTCACATCGTAATCCACGAACAACCTCCTTGTCGAAAAGAAGGCCCAGGTTAAGGTTGAGGCTGAGCTAGAAACTCAACCTCAGTCCTTATGCCTGAGCCTCAGTTACAAAACCTTAACCTTGGCCTCAGCCTGTAGTAATTACAGCCCAGCGTCTTTCCGCAACGCCTTCACCTTGTCGGTCTTTTCCCAGGTAAATTCAGGTTCGTTGCGTCCGAAGTGCCCGTATGCTGCTGTCTTACGGAAAATCGGTCGCCGAAGCTTGAGATGATCGATGATTCCGCGTGGAGTCAGAGGAAAATGCTTGCGCACGAGTTTGTCGAGCAGATCGACTGACACCTTTTCGGTATTCTTCGTATCAACCAGGACTGATACCGGATCGGCGACTCCGATGGCGTAGGCCAGCTGCACCTCGCACTTGTCGGTCAATCGGGCAGCGACGAGATTCTTCGCGATATACCGAGCCATGTAGGAGGCTGAACGGTCTACCTTCGTTGGATCTTTGCCGGAAAAGGCACCGCCGCCATGGCTGCCATGTCCGCCGTAGGTGTCGACGATAATCTTCCGACCTGTGAGACCGGTGTCCCCCATCGGGCCGCCGACCACGAACCGGCCGGTTGGATTGATGTGATGCTTCACGCTGGTCGGATCATAGAGCCCCTTTGGCATCACGGGCTTGATCACCTTTTCCATAAGATCGCGTTCGATCTGCTTAGTGGTGACATCGGGACTGTGTTGTGTGGAAACGACAATCGTATCAATCCGCACGGGTTTGCCGTTTTTGTACTCGATGGTCACCTGAGACTTACCGTCCGGGCGTACCCACTTGAGAATGTTCTTCTTCCGCACCTCTGCCAAACGCTTCGTCAGTCTGTGGGCTAACACGATGGGCATCGGCATCAGTTCATCTGTTTCATTGGTTGCGTACCCGAACATCAAGCCTTGATCGCCGGCCCCTCCGGAATCCACGCCCATGGCGATATCTCCGGATTGTTGGTGGATGGCGGTCAAGACTGAGCAGGTATGGAAGTCGAACCCCCAGGAGGCATCGCAATAGCCGACATCCTTGATGACTTCCCGGATGATATCGGGGATTTCGACATAGGCCTTTGTGGAAATTTCACCGGCAACCAACGCGATGCCGGTGGTCAGAATGGTTTCGCAGGCCACTCGTGAGTATTTGTCTTGAGCGATGATAGCATCCAAGATGCCGTCCGAAATCTGATCGGCGATCTTGTCCGGATGGCCTTCGGTGACCGATTCCGACGTGAACAGATAATTGTCTCTCATATGCCCCTCGTGGGTTCAGGTTATGAAAAGCTGCCGTGCTTATGTCTGTCCTTAATATGAATGTGAAGATGTGGTGCTGAATGACGAGCCACGCACAAACCCGGCTAATTTTAGAGACATCAATCGAGTTTGTCCATCACTTCGGTGATAGGCGTTTGAAAAAGTGTCACAAGTCGTTAGCTTGACTCAGGTTTTCGGAGACTTGTAACATGGATAATATTGTCAGAAATTGCCGGAGTGCCGAGCATGATGTCACATCGAACACCCGTAACGAGCGTAAGACCGTAACTCCGCTGAATCTGAGCAAGTACTATTAAAGAGAAGCAATTATGGGACATCATCTCGCTGCACCGTTCTTCGCCCTTGTGGTTGCTAGTGGGATCGTCCTGGGGCTTTTCTCTTGGGCGGAGCCAGCCCAGTCTGGGAAACGATCAGCTCTCGAACGGGGTATGGTTCAAGTCGGAGACGAAGCGCCGAACTTTACCCTGCGCGATCTTACCGGAAAGGTGAGGAGCCTGTCCCAATTCAGAGGCAAAGTCGTTCTCCTGAATTTCTGGGCAACCTGGTGTGGGCCATGTCGCGTCGAGATGCCGGCCATGGAACAGCTGTATCAAACGTTTCCACGACGGGAATTTGAAATTCTTGCCGTGTCAACCGATGCACAGGGTCCGGCTGTGACCGGGCCATTTCAACAGCGAATGGGATTGACCTTTCCCATTCTCCACGACTCGGAGTACCGCACTGGGTTGGTGTATGGAGCACGGACATTGCCGATCACCTTCATGCTTGACCGCCAAGGGATTGTGCGGCAGAAAATCTTCGGCGCTCGCGATTGGGCGTCACCTGAAGCCCGTGAATTGATACAGGAGCTGATGAAATCATAGCGATGACACAATCCATCCCACAGATCTCTCTGATTGCTGCATTTTCCGCGGGGTTGCTCTCGTTCGTTTCTCCATGTGTGCTGCCGTTGGTGCCAAGTTATATCTCGTACATCACGGGACTCTCGGTCGAGCAGCTCACCGACGCGTCTGAGCGCATGAAATTCAGGAAGGCGATTGTCGTGAACTCCCTGCTGTTCATCGCGGGATTTTCGTCGGTCTTCATTGCCTTTGGGGCATCAGCGAGCTTTCTGGGGCAGCTTTTAATTACGTATCAGGACCTCATTCGGCGAATCGGAGGCGTTTTGATCATTGTGTTCGGCCTGTATCTGCTCGGGATCCTGAATCTCAAGTTCCTGAAGATGGAACATCGGTACCAGTTTCGTAACAGACCGGCTGGATACCTGGGATCGTTCTTGATCGGAGTAGCCTTTGCCGCAGGATGGACACCCTGTGTCGGACCGGTGCTCGGATCCATTCTTCTCTATGCGGGTACCACCGACTCACTTCTCAACGGGGTCGTGCTGTTGACCTTTTACTCGCTCGGCTTGGGCTTGCCGCTATTCCTTACGGCGTTGGGTGTGGATCGGTTTCTCGCCTATTTCAAAGAAGTGCGCGCCTATTTGTGGGGAGTGTCAACGGTGAGCGGGGTCATGCTGATTCTCGTCGGCGTGATGATCTACGCGAATTCACTCACCATGGTGACGAGTTTCTTGGAACGCTATGGGATCGGTTGGTACCTAGGGCAGTAGCGCGCCTCGTAAAAGCTTGATTAGCACCAGGCGCCAAGCCGACAGGCTGTGAAGGCGTTTCCGAACGTGTCCGCAGAAGGAGTAGGTGGCTGGCTGAGTGCTTGGGGAACACCGAGTGTCGAAGTGGGCGATGAAGAAACCGATGGTTGGTGAGGAATTCGGGATGGACTGCTTGGAATAGCCGTCGGAGCGGCATCGGACACAGAAACCGGATCCGATTTCTGTGCAAGCAGCGTTTTAGAGGGAGCCCCACCGATTTTTTCCAACAACGTGCTCCCGGCATCGGAGGCCGTACTGTTTGGATATTTGTCCAGGAGGGCGACGAGATTATCTTTTGCCCAATCGTCGGCCCCCATTTCATGGTACGCCTTGGCTTGATAATACAAGGCATCTGAGGCGGCGGGTTTATCGGGATAGGTTTTGATGACCTGTCCGAACCGGTGTGCGGCGGCAAGATATGAACCCCGTCGGTAATAGAATTGTCCTACGAAGAGATGCATTTGAGCGATCCAATCATGACACTCCTCGAGTTTTTGCTGAGCTTGCGCGTCGTAGCGGCTACCGGGGAAATCCCTTCTCATCTGTTCGAAGGCGGCGATGGCCTTGTGCATCGGTTCAGGGTCTCGGTCGATCGTCTTTGCCATCATGACATGAATTTCACCGATTCTGAATGCCGCATAGGGAGCCAGGACGTGGTTGCGATGAAGGTCCATGAAGTGGTTGTACTCGACGAGGGCCTCCGCATATTCCTCTTTCTCAAAATACGCTTCCCCCCGCTTCATGATGACATTGGGATGGTAGTGGTTGTCGAGGGTATCACCGATGAAAATTTGCTCGTCTGTTCCACCGATGACTTTCTTGAGCCCACTCCGCACGTCGCTGGGAGAGATATCACCGGCACAGGAGACCAAGAAGATGGATCCCAGAATCAGACACCCGACCAGCCGAAGGCCGGACAGCTTAGATGACGAAAGGACATCAAGAGGAGAACCTAATAGATTCATATCTAACACACATAACAAGGAAAACGGTAAAAATCAATCACATGGTTAGTTTGGTTGACCCGTCCGCTGGTGCTCCCTATAATTCCACGCCGCGGCAGCAGTGTGAACAATTTCGTGAAACATGCTCGTGGTTTAGAAGATGATCCGATCCCGGCTCATAGGCACAGGCAGCTATTTACCATCCCGTGTGGTTACCAACGAGGAGCTCGCCGGGATAACAGGGGTATCTCCGGCCAGTATAGAACGGCTCACTGGTATTCGGACGCGTCGTTGGGCTGCGGAGTATGAAGCGTCTTCCGACATGGCCATTGCTGCTGGGCGTCAAGCTCTGGAGGCTGCGGGGTGTGCGCCTTCTTCTGTCGATGCCATTATCCTGTCCACAACATCCCCTGATATGGCGTTTCCATCGACCGCGTGTGCGGTCCAGCGAGCCTTGGGATGTAAACAGATCGGCGCGTTTGATGTCTCTGCCTCCTGCTCTGGGTTTTTGTACGCCCTTTCCATGGCGCAGGCCATGATTCAGAACACCCAGGTGCGGACCTGCCTGGTGATTGGGTCGGAAGTGAAGTCGCGATCCCTGGATTACCAGGACAAAGCGACAACCCTGTTGTTCGGAGACGGAGCTGGAGCCGTTCTCGTCCGAGGCGAAGACGATCGCAGCCCTGAGTGGCGAGGGATTCTCAGCGTCAAGTTATATGCGGATGGGGCGTACCACGGACTTATCCGCGTTCCTAGCGGTGGGTCAAGGATGCCACTGACATCCGAGACGTTCAGAGCAAAAGGGCATGCGCTTCGCATGCGTGGGGCTCCGCTCTTTCGTTTGGCCGTTCGACGAGTCGAACACGCTGTACAGGAAATCTTGAAGGAATTCGGGGTTCGTTCTGAGGATATCGGGCAGGTGGTCCTCCATCAGGCGAACGGGAGGATCTTGTCTCACATCGCCGGTCGCTTGGGAGTCGGCCGCGATCGTCTGGCATCGGTGATCGAACGATACGGCAACACGTCCTCAGCATCTCTGCCGATTGCGCTCGACGACGCGGTTCGCAGTGGAAACGTTTCACCCGGAGATCTGCTGCTGCTCGGCAGTTTTGGCGGGGGGCTGACGTGGGCGACGAGTCTTGTACGCTGGTAGAGATTGCGGACGAACCTCAGGATCCACTTTCACTCCTATCATCGGCACACCCATTCGACTCAGGAGTATGAGAGATGATGTTCGGTCTAATTCCCAAAGAAGAGGCCTTTTTCGATCAGCTTAAACAAGCGGCCCACAACGTCATAGAAGGGAGTCGATTACTCAAAGAGTTGATGGAGGATTATTCGAATGTCCAAGAAAAGACGTTGAAGATTAAGGACGTGGAACATGTTGGTGACGGAATTACCCACGATATTGCCGTCCGTCTTAATCAGACCTTCATTACCCCCATCGACCGTGAAGATATCCATGATCTGGCCAGTGCATTGGATGATATTCTGGATGCTGTGGAAGCGGTGGCGGATCGCTGCGCCATTTACAAGATTGAACAACCCACCCCCAGTGCGATTCGGTTGGCTGATATTCTCCACCGAGCTTGCGTCGCAGTAGGTCGTGGTGTTGATGGAATTGGCCTGTCGCATGCTGAAATCAAAGAGTTCACTGTCCAAGTCAACAGCCTGGAAAATGAAGCGGACCGTGTGTCACGTGATGCGATATCAGATCTCTTCGAGAAGGAGCCGAACCCCATTGCGGTCATCAAATGGAAAGAAATTTACGAAACGATGGAAGATGGAACAGACCGTTGTGAAGATGTCGCCAATGTGATCGAACGCATTGTCCTCAAACAAACGTAACCGGCAAAGAACGTAATGCTGATTGTTGAACGCTCTTCCTTCCCAGATCCTTCCTATAGACACGGCCAGGGTGGCCCAACCGGCTCTCAGTCGTTCGACGCGATATGACGGAACTCAGCGGATTGCTTTTGCTCACAGTGGTTCTGGCTCTTCTGTTCGATTTTTCGAATGGATGGCACGATTGTGCAAACGCGGTGGCAACGGTTGTGTCCACGCGTGTGCTGAGTCCGGTCGCCGCCGTGTTGCTGGCAGGTCTGTTGAACGTCGCCGGGGCCTTCTTCTCTACGGCTGTGGCAAAAATGATCGGGGGCGGCATCGTTTTCCCCGATGCCATTACCAATACCGTGGTGGCGGCAGCGATGGGCGGAGCTATTCTGTGGAATTTCTTCACGCTTCTCTTGGGATTACCCACCAGTTCGTCGCATGCGCTGATTGGGGGTCTCGTCGGCTCGGCCGTGGCCCATGGTGGGTGGGCGGTCGTTCAGTTTCAAGGCCTGCGCAAAATTCTTGAAGCCATGATCGTCTCCCCCTTGATGGGGTTTGTGATGGGGTTTCTTATCATGGTTCTCGTTAGCCGGGTCTTTTTTAAGGTGCACCGAGGGGTCGCTACGAAAATGTTTAGTCGGCTTCAAATTTTTTCCGCAAGTTTCATGGCGTTCAGTCACGGAGCGAACGATGCTCAAAAGGTGATGGGAATCATCACACTCGCCTTGGTCGCCTCCGGGCAATTGACCACCTCCGAAGTGCCGACGTGGGTAATCGTGTCCTGTGCGCTGGCCATGGGTCTTGGAACGACCGTGGGTGGATGGCGTATCATCAGGACGTTGGGGATCAAAATGGTAAAGCTTGAGCCTGTTCATGGTTTTGCTGCCGAGACCGGGGCAGCCGCGGTCCTACTATTCACGGCTCACTTCGGACTTCCGGTCAGCACGACACACACCATCACCTCTTCGATCCTGGGTGTAGGATCGACAAAGCGGTTATCAGCGGTTCGATGGGGAGTCACGAGGAAGATCTTCTCGGCCTGGATCTTTACGCTGCCTGGGGCCGGGCTGTTGGGGGCGGCAGTCTATGCCCTGCTCGCGTCCCTCCGGTGAGCCGGTAACTGGCGGTCAGGATTGATGGGGAGGCGAACAACAAATCGGCTTCCCCGCGGCTGGTTCGCCTCCACCCAGACCTGTCCTCCATGTCCTTCAACGATGTGTTTCACGATAGCTAATCCCAATCCGGTTCCTCCGAGCTCGCGAGATCGTGCCCTGTCGACGCGGTAAAATCGCTCGAACACGCGTGGCCTGTCCTGTTCAGGAATCCCAATTCCAGTATCCGCGACGCTGATATCGATCGAGTTGACGTGCGGCCCGGTTTTGTCGAGAGGGACTCGGGTCGCGCCGACCGTGATGGTTCCACCCTCCGGGGTGTACTTGATTGCGTTATCGAGAAGATTGGTAAGAACTTGGACGAGCCGACCTTCGTCTCCAGCCACTGCTGGAAGCGCTGCATCGATCATGGTGGTGAGATGATGGTGATTCTTGTCGGCTATTGGTTTGACGACTGACAGAGCGCGTTCCACCAACAACCTCAGCTCAATCGGTTCTTCCTTGAACGAGATGCCGCCTGACTCGATCTTTGACAATTCGAGCAGGTCTTGGATGATCAGGTTCAATCGATCGCTTTGCTTGAGGATGATATCCAAAAAATTCGAGGAAGCCACGGGGTCGTCTTTAGCTCCATCGAGAAGGGCTTCCACGTAACCCTTGATGGACGTGAGCGGAGTGCGAAGCTCGTGCGAGACGTTCGCGACGAAGTCTTTCCGGATCTTCTCCAACCGACGCAGGTCTGTAATATCGTGGAAGACCAACACGACACAGGCTTCGTTTTCTCGTTTGCCTCCCGCAGGGGAGGCTTCAATCTGTAGGCATCGTCCTGTCAGAGGCAGTACGATTTCATCCTGATGATGGGCCGGCGAACGCAGGATGCCGGCTACCAATTCATTGAGCTGCTGATGGCGAAACAGGTCGGTACAAGGTCGACCGCGTGCCTCAACGCGGGAGATGCCGAACATCCGTTCCAGTGCCGGGTTGACTTGCAAGACATGGCCTCGATAGTCCAAGACCATGACGCCTTCAACCATCGACGTCAGGACTGCCAAGAGTTGAGCCCGATCCTCCGACAGCTCATCAATCTTGGTTTGAAGCTGGTTGGCTACATGATTCAGCGTGGAGGCCAGGAGGCCGACTTCATCTTGTGTGGTTGTCCGGATGTGGAGGGCGTGGTGGCCAGCATCCAGTTGCCGAGCAGCCGAGACGATATCCGAGAGCGGCTTGGTAATACTGCGCGCCAACCACACACTGAGCGTAAGGGCTACGAGGAATGCGACTCCAAGAGCGAGAATGATATGCTCCCGCGTCTTCGATAGCTCACGGTCAAGCACAACCATCGGCAGTCCTACCCGCACAATAAACGCTGAAGCGTCCCGGGGCGCCTTCATGAGGACGGCCCTATACATGGTCCGTTCACCGGTGGTCTGGCTCGAGCGGATATCCTGTCCCTGTCCCATCGACAGCGCCTGATCGACTTCAGGTCGAGACTTGTGGCTCTCAAGTGTTGAGAGTTCGGTATCTCGTACGGCGCTGTCGGCAAGGACGGTTCCATCGAGGGCGATGAGGGACACTCGGGCCATAGCCCGACTACTGAGGTCGCGTGTGGTGTCCTGAAGGTGAGTAGGGGGGAGGGATGACCGATCTGTGTCAAAGAGAGACAGGAACCCGTACTCGACGAGTTTTGTTTTGGCCTCGAGTGCCTCGCCCAGTTGTGCCAGGTATTGCCGTTCGAGAGCCTGAATCGTCATCACGCCGGCAATGAGCAGGCCACAGGCCACTGCCACCAGTGTTCCGGTCATGACCTTCCAGCGGATCGACCACGTCATCCTGGCTCGTCGACGTCCTTCAGTTTGTACCCAAGTGACTTGACCGAGACGATCGCTTCTTCAAGAAGCGGTAGCTTCTGTTTCAACCGTCGGATATGGACGTCGACGGTTCTGGTCGTTCCATAGTAGTCGTAACCCCAGACGGCATTGAGCAGTACCTCACGGGTGAGCACGCGGCCCCGATGACGGAGCAAGTGTTCGAGCAAGCCGAATTCCTTGGTCGTCAACGTCACTTCTTGTTGACCAAGGCTGACCTCGTGTCGGGAGCGATTCATTGTGAGGGTTTCATAACGGTAGAGATCAGGGTCGGTCTCCGGTGTACGGTCGGCCCGACGCAGGAGGGCTTTGACACGAGCGACCAGTGTCTTGGGGCTGAAGGGCTTGGTGACGTAGTCGTCTGCGCCCAGCTCCAGCCCGACGATCGTGTCCGATTCCTCCGCTTTCGCCGTCAACATGATGATCGGGAGCATGGCGGTGTCCGGAGCGGAACGGAGACGCTTGCAGACTTCCAGCCCGTCCATCTCGGGCAACATGAGATCGAGGACGACCAAATCGGGGTTACCTTCAGAAACTTGCTTCAGGGCTTCGAGCCCGGTGCTTGCGACGACGGTTCGAAACCCTTCCTTTTCAACGTAGTGCTTGACGAGCTGCAGGATGTCGCGCTCATCTTCGACGATCAGAATTTTCTTGTGAGTCAGGTTACCCATGCGGATCTCTCAGCCTACGGGGGGTGGAAGTAGCTGTCAAGTAACCGCATTGAGTCATCTAGAATCTTACCGGGCGACAGATCGTTGTGCCATTTGGAAATCTTACCCTCCACCCCTGCATGGAGCAGGGCCGAAGGAGGGCGAGGATGGAAGGTGGCGGCATGGCACAGCGATCGAAGCAGGAGTATC
>JAOUHJ010000095.1 GCA_029865225.1 Nitrospira sp. | reverse complement strand
GCCCACTCCTCCAGCGTCTTCCGGTCTGGCTCGGAACACTGCAACCTGTGCGACGTCTTGGACATGGTCGGCCTCCTTGCCCAAGACGGTACGCCTTATCGATTACTTATGCAACTAAGCACTAGGTGGTTGGACGACCGAGATCGTTGGGCAGCGATCGCCCCAGCTCATCAGGCTCAAGCATGCGATATTTCGAGGCACCCGGCATGTGACGATCAAGTAGGGCACATTCGATCGTCATGTCGTTCATACATTGACGAACATGCTCATGGAGGAGATCAGGATCGTTCGCAAGCCGAACTGCGGCATCCTGACCTTTAGGCTGATCTCTGGATTCTTCGCGCGCCTGGCGTTGCGCCCGATCCCCGATAGCCCAGGAGTACACCGCCGCAGTAACGGCTTGTTCCAAAGAGACCACGGGCTGTTGCTGCAGATACGCCGTCATCTCCTGCTCGATCGCTGCTGAAGCCGCCAGTACCGCGCACTGAGTCTTCTCTTCAAAAGTACCGTCAAAGTTGATCGTTAAGAAACGATCTTTCCCGGCTTTCTGGCCCAACTCGGCTAACAAGATCTTCACGATGAAGGGGGCTCTAAATACCTCTTCGAACGCCTGCTTAATCACCGGCGCAATGCCATACTTCACCATGCGTGTTCCCGTCACATCAGACGGCGAGCGATTAAATCCTTCCACGTGCGCCATTTCCAAGAGGTTGAAGCGCAGCTTCTCCAGATCAGCCGGATGCCCCATTCCACCCAAGGCTAGGCGGTCGTAAATTTCATACAACTTGGGCGTCCCCTTACTCATCGTCATGAGCAGAATGCCTGCGTCGCAGGCAATTCCGATGACCGGACTTCCTTGCCGAAACTGGTCATCGAGATACTGTCGACGATTTCCTATCGCTTCGATCCACCGATACGGCTCTTCATACATCTGGAATGATCCTTACAGGCCTCGAGAAACATTCAATTCGAACAGCGACCGCAGCTGTGGATCCGGCATCGTCTTCACCCCAGAAGCAGTGATAAACTTCACCACCGGATAAAGATTGGCATCGCGATTGACTCCACCTGTCGCACTGTCGAACTCCGCAGCACTGGTCAACAGCCGCAATGTCTGAACAGTCGCCTGTTCCTCAGGCATCTCACTCAGTGGCTGTTCTCCCCAGGTGTTCACATAATGAAGGATGCCGCGAATGGTCGGTGAGCCGGATCCGGATACCGCGTATTCTACCCCTTCGAACTCCGCACCGAGGATGTCATAAAAATAGATCTTGGCTGCATCATGCTCGAGATCGTAGCCGGCAAAAATGGGTGCAACGGTCCCGGTGCCGGCCAAGGCTGCTGGAACATTTTCCTTCAGCAGTTTGGAGAGCGCTCGCAGCTTCCCCTCAAAGCTGAGTTCCTGCAGTTGTGTTCGCCGATAGTACTTAAAGGAGTGTTCGAGGATGCGCGCCATTTCATACGCCGTGGCCGGCACTCCGGCGATCGCCATAACGCTGTGCCGGTCGATCTCCAACACCTTATCGGTACGGTCGTACATCACCAGATTGCCGGCTGTCGCACGACGATCTCCCGCAACCAGAACACCGTCAAGGTACTTGAACGCGAGGATCGTGGTCGCGGTTGTCAGTTGCTGATGTGCTCCGGCCTCGCCCGATAGGCCCAACACATATCCCTGTTCCTTCAACAGCTGATAGAAATCGCCCTGCATGCCCATTCTATCTTGCCTCACGCCTGTTCACTTTCATCCCGAGGATGGCTGCTGTAGTCAGGGTTTACTGCGCGCATCGAACAAGGCCCTTCTGAAGGCGCGCGTTCGGCGAGCACAAACCGTGACTCGGTAGCCATCCTCACTCCCCTGTCCGTTGCCGGTACCGCTCCGCTTGTTTCGGGTCGACTTTGCGCATCCGCTTCATGAGATTATCCTTCTCAGGCGACCCAGTTTCCTGGCGTCGTGGCCCACCTCCCTCTTCGGGACGAGGTGATTGAGGCATGGGATCGACCGGTCCTTCACGTCGTTCCGGCATAGTACTCTGTTTCATATCGCGCTATCCTTTCTGTGACTCCACGCCGCCAACGCTTCACTCGGCGAGCCGGCCACTTGAAAGATATGTGCACATTGTCGAACTTCTTGCGGATCGAAGAGATCTCCCATGTCCAGATTGCGAGATCGAATTCCACCGGTAAACTGAATATGCTCCCACTGCATCGACTTGATCTGATCGGGAAACCGCTGAACACAGAGCCCCCTCAACCCGCCGCGGGTATCTGTTGGACCGTTCCACATAGCCTCTTCGATCGCTTCGTCGGTGGCCATCCGCCATGCTTTTCCTTCAGCCTCCAATCCCAGGTAAAGACCTTGTTCGGGATGTATATTGTGATACTCCAAATCCAAGCTGGCCAACCAAGGATCATCCCAACCGATCCGTTCTTCCCGCATGAAGCTCTCGAGTAGCCACTGTTTGGTGACCCAATCCAATTTTCCGACTAACCGTGAGCGGTCTTGTGACAACAGACTCAAGGTCTCGGACCATTCTCTCAATAACCAATCGGTCTCCTCGTCGGTACCCGAAAGCATCCGGCTCGCTGCTTCGCAATAAGATTCCTGGATATCCACTGCCGAGAGTTTCAGGCCATTTCTAAGCGTGACGATCGTCTTGAGGTCAGGATCTCGCGACAACTGTTTGACAGCGGTCACAGGTTGATCGAGTTCACAATCCGGCGCAGCACCACGCTCGATCAGGTCCAACACCAGCTGTGTGGTCCCAACCTTGAGCGCCGTTGCGTATTCACACATGTTAGCATCACCGATGATGAGATGGAGGCGGCGATATTTCATACGATCTGCGTGGGGCTCATCTCTCGTGTTGAGAATCGGTCGGTTGTGCATTGTATCGACTCCCAACTCCACCTCCATAAAGTCGGCGCGCTGAGAGAGCTGATACCGTCCTGGAACATGCCCCGATTCCTGTGCTTCAGTCCCGACCTTCCCCGCACCGGCGATAACCTGTCGACTCACCAAAAAAGGAACCAAGCCAGTCACGAGATTGGGAAAAGGAATGGACCGCGCGACGAGATAGTTGTCGTGACAACCATAACTGTGTCCGTGGAAATCCGTGTTGTTCTTGTAGAGTCGGACATGATCTCCACCCAGCACCTTATTGCGCCTCTGGGCGGCGCGCAGGAGGATGCGCTCGCCCGCGCGATCCTGAGCCACCAGGTCTTTGAGTGTCCGACACTCGGGTGTGGAATATTCCGGATGGGTGTGGTCATTGTAAAATCGGGCGCCATTGGGCAACACAAGGTCACTCTTCATTTCATGAAAAGAAAATGGGCGATGGGCATCGCGCTTTGCGAACTCGTCTTCCTCTCTATCCTGTTGCAAACCCGAGACACGAAACCCACGGGCATCTTCATGCGGATCCTCGCCGGCATAATCCCAACGCCGTTCAAAGGAGACTTCCAGATGAGCCCGAACCAATTCCATCGATTCGACGACCGGATCGACCTCCGGTATGTCATCCCTCGTGATCCCGTACTCAGTTTCGATGCCAAAAAGGCGCATGGTTTCTTAAAAGTAAAAAGGGAAACGTGAACCGGCGATCACTCTCGTCTGCAGTACCAGGTCAAGCAACGTTTCACCTTTTACATGTCACATCGTCAAATAATTTGGTTTAGGATCCGCTCCTCCGTTTGGCGGCCACGCCGGAACGAAGAGACTCCAACCACCTGTTCAGGGTGATGATCCAGGAGCTTGAGCCATTCTTCTGCCGCATCGTCGGGTGGTAACATCTCACCCTCTCTGAACTCCTCAGAGCCACTATCGAGCAAGTCGCCGGCCAATAATCCTGCCGGTTGGCCGGACTGAATCGTTCGGTCGATCGCCTTTTCTTTGGCACGTTGAACGATCGACGCCAAGATGGCACCACTCACAAGATCGCCGCGGTAGAGGACCTTGGTTTGACCGTTCCTCAGCCTGATCGAGAGAAGCCGATTATCCGTTGTTCGCTGGAAGATGGACTCGATGACCTCTTCGACGAGCGACGCCACCGCGTGGGTGTGCTCGCCACCTCGTTCCTTGACCAACCCTGAGTCCAGCGGCAGGTCCTCAGTCAAGTACACCTTGAGAATCTGGGCCGCCGCCTCTTTGTTCGGCCGACTCACTTTGATCTTGCGGTCGATACGACCAGGACGCAGTACCGCCGGATCGATCAAGTCAGGTCGGTTGGAGGCCAGAATAATCACTACATCACGCAGCGATTCGATGCCGTCCATTTCGCTACAAAACATCGGGACGAGCGTATTCGAGATATTGAACGATCGCATGGCCCGTCGGGTCCCCAGAATCGATTCGGCTTCGTCGATAAAGATAAACGGGAGGGCGCCGTTCTTGCGTCTCGCGCGAGCCTGGTCAAAGAGGTCGCGAACGATCCGTTCGGATTCGCCGAGCCACATGTTCAAGATTTCCGGCCCCTTGACATGAAGGAACGCTCCGCTCGTCACCGGCGGGCGCTTCTCCTCTCCAGGCCATTGCCCCTGACCGGACTCACTCACCAACTTGGAAAGGCTCCCCGCTGCCGCTTGGCCAATAAGCGTCTTCCCACACCCCGGTGGGCCATAGAGCAAAAAGCCTTTCGGTTGTGAAAACTTGAACCGTTCAAAGGTCTGCGCATGCAGCAGCGGGTATTCAATCGCCTTTCGGATCGCGGTGATCGCTTCGCTCTGTCCACCGATCTGCTCCCAAGTTACCGTCGGCGTCTCAACCAGCGCGTGCCGGCTGGCCTGACGATCTCCCAGTTGTTCGATGGCCACACGATGGCTCGGATCGATTCGAATTTCGTCGCCCGCCTTGAGATCCACTCCGATCAAATCAGTCGATCGCTGCAAGACCAACGATTGTCGGCCCATGTCCTGTTCAAAACGTAACCGCCCGTCGGGCATCGCCTCAGCCAGTTTCAAGATGGGCCCGTTTCGGTCGTAGCCCAATGTCTTAATCACCGCGTAGGCTTCGTTGACGAGAATCTGTGTTCCAATCTTGAGATCGGGCTCAGGCACACGAGGGTCCACATTGGCGTAATACTCGGCTCCACCGACCACGATGCGGGCGAGTCCTTCGCCCGGCAAATCAAGCAAGGTGCCGATGCGATTCGCCGGTGCCGTGAGCTTGGCCACGACTTCACTGACCTTTTTGAATTCGAGTTCGCGTTGCTGAGAGGCGGCCTGGGATAACAGGACCGCATGACGCAACTTATAGAGCAGGTTCTGACGAGGATCACCATCAGGAGAGGAAGCCAGACACTGCTCGATCAATGAGAGTGGATCTACCTGTCCAGAAGCCGGGGCCCTACCCCTCTCTGTATCTGGTGAACTGCCGAATCTCTTTTCGTCCGATCGATGGTCGTTCATTGGATCCGTACATCTAACCAAACTGCATTGTAACAATATATCGAAGTCTGGTGCTATCAGCCAGTTGATGACGATGGGTGTCGAGGTTCTACAAAAGCACCAGTGCGTTCTTTCCGCTGAAGGCATGGCAGCCCAACAGCCAACCTACCAGCAAAAGCATGAGCTCAGCACTTATACCATGACTCTGGCTGATGCCTTCGCGCTGTAGTTGCAGGTTCGCAAAGGCGTCAATGAACTTTGCACCCCATACAAACGAGGAAGAATCACCCCCGCAGCGGTAGTTGTGAGACCTCCACACTTGTCTTAGAATGACCGTCATCAACAGCCTAATGTGTCACTGTAGGACAGGAAGGAGATTTACAACAATGATGAAGAGGAAGATGACCGATCTGCAGCCCGCGAGGCAATACTACCGTCAGCCTCAGTCCAACTCAGTGACCGCGGTTGGTAAACTCTTACTCAGCGGCTGCTTGTTACTGGGGCTGGTAAGTTGTGGGAGCGAAGATGGAGCACCCTTGCCCCCCATCGTCAATACCCCAGCCAGCCTTACAGCCTTGACTCTCTCAAGCGGCCAACTGAATCCGGCCTTCGATCCAATGGTCACCAGCTACAGCACCATGTTTATTGGGACTAACAATCTCTTGCTCACCCCGATCGCGCCAGACCAGACCATCACCGTGAATGGGGCAGCGGTTGCAAGCGGTAGTCCCTCCGCCCCAATCTCCCTGCCTCCAGGGACAACTACGATCCCCATCACGGTCACCAGTTCAACCGGCCAAACCAAGACTTATACCATCGAGGCTCATCAACTGGGACAAGAGGCCTACGCGAAGGCTTCAAATACGAATGGAAGTGATCAGTTCGGTTTCAGCGTTGCAGCAGAGGGGAATACACTGGTAGTCGGGGCACCCTCTGAAGACAGCAGCGCCACGGGTGTCAATGGTAATCAGACCAACAACACTGCCGGTAGCAGCGGTGCCGTCTATGTCTTTACCCGCACCGGTACCACCTGGACCCAACAGGCCTACATCAAGGCCTCCAATACCGGCGCCGGCGATCAGTTTGGTATCAGCGTTGCCCTCGACGGCGACACACTAGCAGTCGGCGCGTACTTCGAAGACAGTATTGCCACTGGGGTCGGCGGCAATGAGGCTGACAACACCGCTGCCGACAGCGGTGCCGTCTATGTCTTTACCCGCACCGGTACCACCTGGACCCAACAGGCCTACATCAAGGCCTCCAATACCGGCGCCGGCGATCAGTTCGGTCGTAGTCTGGCGCTGGATGGCAACACATTGGCAGTCGGCGCAGTAGCAGAAGACGGCAATGCCACAGGGGTCGGCGGCAATGAAGCCGACAACAGCGCCTCGACCAGCGGAGCCGTTTATGTCTTTACTCGCACCGGTACCACCTGGACCCAACAGGCGTACATTAAGGCCTCCAACACCGGTGCAGGCGATCAGTTTGGTATCAACGTCGCGATTGCTGGTGACACACTGGCAGTTGGCGCACACATGGAGGATGGCAATGGCACCGGGGTTAATAGCGGGGTTGAGGCTGACAACAGCGCGACCGACAGCGGTGCCGTCTATGTCTTTACCCGTACCGGCACCACCTGGGCCCAGCAAGCCTATATCAAAGCCTTTAATACAGGCGGCGGTGATCAGTTCGGCCGCAGTGTAGCGGTCAGTGGTGACACGCTGGCGGTTGGCGCCTACCGCGAAGACAGTAGCGGCATGGGGGTCAATAGCGGGGCTGAGGCCGACAACAGCACGACCGACAGTGGAGCCGTGTATGTCTTTACCCGTACCGGCACCACCTGGACGCAGCAGGCCTATATCAAGGCCTCTAATGCAAGCGCGAATTACCGACTCGGATTCGCCATTGCCCTCGAAGGCGACACACTCGTCGCCGGGTCATCCGCTGAGGACAGTGCCAGCACAGGAGTCGGCGGCGATCAAAACAACACCGGCGCCGCTGACAGCGGAGCCGTCTATGTCTTTACGCGGAACGGCACCACCTGGACGCAGCAGGCCTACGTCAAGGCTTCCAACACAGGTGCTGGGGATCAGTTCGGCGTGAGCGTCGCGGTTTCCGGTGACACCCTAGCGGTTGGCGCATCCACAGAAGATAGTAATGGCACCGGAATTAATAGTGGAGCTGAGGCCGACAATAGCGCGACCGATAGCGGAGCAGTCTACATACTACGGTAGAGAATTGCTGACGAGAGATAGGTTCTTGACGAGGGGGAGGGCCTTACGCTCCCCCTCACTGTCCTACCATTTTCCCCTTGTAAATCTGAATAGTTCTAAAATCTGCCGAACAAGATACTAAGCACGGTTATAATTTGCTCGTCACTGGGCCTCGGATTAGCTTTGTTTCAAGTGCGGTTGATACCCTATCGCAAGATGGGGCCTGATGGTCAAATTATAAACAGAGGGTGAATGGTAGCCGAGTTAATTAACAGCCTGCAGAATCACCGAAATCTTTTCCTGCCGTTTTCCACGCAGTATTTCCACGCTCACTCGATCACCGACCTTGTGTTCCTCCATCACGTCCATCAGATCGTCAACGGTGTTCATCGGCTTCCCGGCGACCGACAGGATGATGTCGCCAAGTTGAATCCGGCCGGCCATGGTTTCACGTGCTCCCTTGAGACCAGCTCGATCAGCAGGCCCTCCCCTGGTCACCTTCCCGATGATCAGACCTTTGATCCCCCACCGTTTCGCCATTGCATCCGGAACAAGCGAGACACCCAAGCCGGGACGAATGAGCTTCCCATGCTTGATGAGTTCCGGAACGATACGGTTCACGGTATCGACAGGGACGGCAAATCCAATCCCGGCATAGGCTCCGCTTGGACTCACGATTTGCGTGTTCACACCGATCAACCGTCCGGCACTGTCGAGCAAGGGACCGCCTGAGTTTCCAGGGTTGATCGCCGCGTCGGTTTGGATCACGCCTTCAATCGTGCGGTTGGACATCGACTTGATCGTCCTCCCTAATGCACTCACGACTCCCGTCGTCAATGTATGGTCAAGCCCGAAGGGGTTTCCGATTGCGAGCACCTTTTGTCCCACACGCAGGTCATGAGAAGAACCGATTGCCAACGGCTCGAGTTGATTATCCGGCACCTGAATCTGCAGGACCGCCAAATCATGATCAGGATCGGCTCCGACCACCTTGGCTTGGTACTCGGTACGATCCGCCAGCATCACCTTGATGGAATTGGCGCCATAAATGACGTGAAAGTTCGTGACAATATGGCCTTGCTGGTTCCAAATGAAGCCCGACCCCGACCCCTGCGGCACTTCCATAATATCGAGCGACCAGAAATCCCGCTGTATCGCCGTGTTCGCGATGAAGACGACCGATTTCGTCGCGCGCTCAAAGACGGCGGTGGTCGCCCGTTCGTCGGGCCCCAATTCTGCCGGAGCCGGAGTCACGGGTCGAGGCTTACCCTCAGGGCCATCATAGACCGCACCAAGTGGCTTGCCCCACTCTCCCGACGTAGCAGCCGGTACCGAAACCACTGCACTGAAAAGCAGGAGAAGAGTGATCAATCGTATGCGCTTATTCACCCAGTACCTGCACAATACATTCACGCATTCGTGAGCGGGTGTCGAAATCGACCAGGACAACTTGTTGCCATGTACCGAGAAGCAGGGTGCCTGCGGCGAAGGGAATCGTGAGCGAGGGCCCTTGGAGCTGTCCTCGCAGGTGGCTGTGGCCGTTATCCTCCCCGGGATTGAGGGTGTTGTGCTGCCAATGAGAGTCGGGAGGGATGATGCGATCCCAGAACGTTCTGGTGTCGGCGCGAATCCCCGGTTCATCCTCGATAATCATGATCGAGGCGGTCGTATGTTTCACGAACACTGTCACAATCCCGTCTTGAAGACTCGATGCGGTGACGGCCTCGGCCACGGATTGTGTAATATTTTCGATGTCCGTGCCACCGGCCATCCGGATCGTCAAGGGAATGGTTCGGACAGCCATTAGACGCTTTCACCTTTGAAACGACGAAGATAGCGGTGGTCGCTTCTCGTCAGTGGTTCTCCTCGTGCCTCCAACAAAACGGTATCGAACGCACCTTCAGCCGACAACAGCCGGACGGCATTCAACACCTCGCTGCTGAGAATGCCCTCTTGTTCAAGCTTCTCGAGATAGGCAAAGGCCTCCGGCAAGCTTTCTTTTTTCCGAGCATAGTAATCCTGCCCTCGTCGTCGATTGCTATAGGCTTCAAACTGTTCACACGCGACGAGGATTTCCGCCAGTTGTCTGACCCACACTTTGGCCTTGGTCAGCCGTTCCGGGTAATAGTAGTACAGCATCACCTCTTGCATCCAAGGCTCCCATCCGACACCAAGCTTCTTGAGTGCAGGCTTCACAACCCGCAGTCGCCTGGCAAGACGGCGAGCATAGCCTAGGCGCATTTCAATCTGTTCGACAGCCCAGGCATCAATGGACACACCAGATGTTTCAAGATCCCGGCGATACAGGGAAACAAAGGCCTCAGTCTCGCGTCCATAAGTGGTCCCTGGGTGAATGGCACGCCATTCACGGGGCCTTGTCGGAATACCCCGTTGCTTCGCCCAGGACCAAATGGTTCCAAAGAGTTGCCGATCGAGTCCGGCACGGCCCAGATCGTGCAGCAGACAGGCGACATGATAGCGCTGGACTCGATCGTGAGGATGTCCTAAGCGGTTCGCGACAGCCACGCACATCCTTGCTGTTCGCAGGGCATGCGGACGATCATAGCCACGGATGATTCGTTTTGGGTGATGCGGATGGGGATAGTCATAGAACTTCATGAGCTCGTTGACAAGTGAGCGCGAGACCCCCGACGGCCGCACCCGAGACCGATCCGACATCATCATAGGTAAGTATTCGCTGAGTGGCCTGATGTAATCAGCGGGAGAATATCGTCGGTCTAAATGAGGTGTCAAGGAACCTCATACCGATTTCTCGCCGAACTTCGCCAACTTTGCTATGCTCAGTGGGGGTCGTACCTGTCGGGAAGGGTGTTCATGCAGGCTTGGCTAAGACCTTGTTACCTGATCACTGCTGCTACGCTCCTCATCAATTCAACGATCACATTCGCCAACTCCCTCGACCAGCTGACGGATTTAACGGGGAAAACCCATGTAACTGTCACACTGAAGGGCCGTGACAACTTCACCAGCGAGTATCGCTATGACGTGAGCGTGAAGAACCTCTCGCCGGATACCATTCTCGCCGATTCTCTGATGATCGTACTCGACAAGATTATCAACCTCGCCGGTGAAGACCGAGAAGGCCTCACGGGCGAATCGTTTTTGAAACGATTCGACATTTTGGACCAAGACGGTCACACCGAAGACGGTAAACCATTCTTCCACATCCCGGCAGGGAATGCACCGGATCTCCTCCCCCAGGCTGTGAGCAGCCCGGCCTCCATCCGAATAAGAAATCGAGACTATGTGGCGGTCTTCACTCCTGTATTCAAAGTGCTTGGACAGAAACGACCTCCTCCAGAAGCAAAGCGGACTGAATCTTCCACTACAACCACGTCTCCAGCCAAGACATCGCCGCCAGCCGCGAATCAAAAAACGTTCGATACGCTCATTCAGTTGCTGATCAAAAAGGGAGTCTTGACGGAGGAAGAATGGAAGAAGGCAACTAAGCCATGAGCGATCAGACCTGCAAAGCCTGCCTCGGGACTTGGCCGAGACGAGACCATTTCATCGCGGATCTCGGACTGTCCAAAGCGTATCTTCATGACGACCAATTTTTTCCTGGATGGACGGTTGTTGTCTTTCAGCGCCACGTCACCGAGTTATTCCATCTGACACCGACTGAACGTGCTCAGCTGATCGAGGAAGTCAATCGAGTGGCCAAAACCTTAGCTGAGATCTACCAAGCCAAGAAGATCAACTATGAACTTCTCGGGAATCAGCTTCCGCATATCCATTGGCATGTGATTCCACGTCTCGCAGATGACCCGCACCCACTTGAACCAGTGTGGCGTGTGTCTCATACCCCCGTTGTTCCGACAGCGTTAGCCCTTCAAGAAGCGATCGACCGCCTGACATCCCAACTCCGCATAACCGGGTAGGTCCTCTTCCTCTCTTTCTTGCTGGTGGATGATATAATTTACTGCGACACCGCCTCACACCCGAATTGTGATATTGTCCCGATGCACCTCGGATTGATACTCTTACCGCTCACAGTTGGCCTGCTGCTTCTCTCTCTAGATCTTACGCATGCGCATTCGATTGAGGAACATGCTGCTTCGCTCCACGGAGACACTTCCGAGCCCCCTCAGGCATCCTCAGAATTGGAGGCAACGGAGCGACCCGATGCGGTCACGAAACTTGAAGCATTGCGGCGGTCCATCCGACTCCTACCGAACGTCCCGGAGTACCGCCTCCAGCTTGCCGATGCGTTGTTGCACCTTGGCGAGCTGGACTCTGCCATCGAGGAATGTCGCGCTGCCATTCGGCTGCAACCAGATGATGGACGCGCGCACCTCCAGCTTGGCCTCTTACTCTCCGCAAAACAAGACTGGCATGCTGCCGGCTCTGCTCTGAAAGAAGCGCTCCGGCTAGAGCCGAACCTTCCCCAGGCACACTACAGCCTGGGAACCGTTCACTACTCACTCGGCGACGTGACCTCAGCAATTCGGGACTATCGACGAGCGCTCGAACTCCGCCCACATTTTGTGGATGCACATCATCACCTCGGACTCCTCCTCAGGATCACGGGACAGCTGCAAGAGGCCATCCCACATCTCGAAACTGCGGCGCTTGGGGGTGTGCCGGAAGCGCGGCTGTTCCTCGGCAATGCCTACAAGGACGGGCAAGGGGTTGAGAAAAACCTTGGCCTGGCCATCTATTGGTGGATGCAAGCTGTTGAGCTCGGTGAACAAACCTCCTTTCTCTCATTGTCAAAATTGCGGCGTCAGACCCTTGCTCCGGGATTGAGCACCCTCCAGCGCATGGAGCTGCTTTCAGGTTTCCAGGCCTACCGCACCCTACTCTGGAACGATTACCCGGGCATGAGTCGCGTTAGTGATCGGCAATCGTTGGGGAAAGCCCTCTTCGCACAGGGACGCGGAGAAGACGCGATTTGGGCACTGTTAAAGGAAGGCGTCGCACTGAGCGAAGAGGCGCACACGCTCCTAGCCACTCTCTATGAAACCGGATCTAGCCCTTACCTGAAGCCGTTCGACAGGAGAATCCTGACTTGTTTCGAAACGACCGCAGCGGACGGGTTCACCTCTGCTAAGAAACTTTTGGCCCGGATTTACGCGACAGGACTCGGCGTCGAGACAGACCTTCAAAAGGCCAAAGCGATTCTCGCCGGCCTCCCGAAGAAAGAAGCCCGGGCGATCCTCAACGAGCTAGGCGTTCGCTAGTCGCATGCGTGGTCCCACGACACTTTCACGTATATTGATCTCCTCGATTCCTCTCCAAGCTTTGAGTATCGGCTTGGGATCCACGCTTATTTCTGTCCTGTTGTGGTTTTCGTCTCCTGCGACCTTTACGGCTCTGGATTATACCGCCTTCGATACCTGGCTTCTTCACCGACACAGCATGGCCGTGAATCCGGCATTGACCGTCGTCTCTCGCGACCCCGCGAGTGAAGAACGGTTTGGGTCCGGCCACTGGGACCGTGCCATTCTGGCTCAACTCGTTGTTGCGATACATGAAGCCGGTGCGGCAGTGATCGGTCTCGACCATCGCTTGGACCGCGCAAGCCCGGCCCAAATCGGTGGCGCCGCAAGCGATGCCCTCCTCCTTGAGGCGATTCGCACAGCCTCACCTGCCGTGCTTGTGCACGAGACTGACTCCCTTCTTCACTCCGATACCGCGGTCTCTGCCCACCTTGCAGTCGAGCGCGACAGTGATAATGTGACTCGTCATGTTTCACTTTCCATCGGGAATGAAGCCCAACCAATCCCCGCCTTCGCAGTGGCACTGTTCAACAGATTTCAACGACAGAACGCCTTATCGACGCCCTTTTCTTCCGCTTACGCGCATGCGACTGCTCTGGTGAACCTTGCCGGAAATGGATCACTTGCGGCGCTCCAGCCGATCCGGCTGTCATCTGTCTGGGAAAGGGTCCAGCAGCGGGACGAGCAACAACTCGCCTCGTGGTTCAAGGACAGAGTTGTTGTCATCCGTGCTGACCCACCCGGCTTAGAAACCCATGTGTTGGCCTCTGGAGCCGTCGTCGACCGCATGACCATCCATCTTCACTTTCTCAATGCCCTGCTCAACCATGAACCGATCATGTCTTTCGGTTGGACGACCCATCTGGTCATCACAACCGTACTGGGATCAGTCGTGGCATGGATCGTTTTACGATTTCGCGGGACAACCGGCTTCTTTCTCGCGGCCGGCATTGTTCTGCTGTATGGAGCATTCACCACCGCGAGTCTGAGTCTGGCATCCCTCATTCTCCCCGTCGCACTCCCATTGCTGGCCTCATTGCTTGCCCTCATGGGTTCCACCGCGCTTGTGAATCTGATGGCGAGCCAGCGTCTCAGGTTGCTTGAAGGTGACATGATCCAACTCCAGGAAGAGTCTGCTGCCGTTCGTGAAGCGCTGATTATGCGCGAAGACCGAGCAGAAGCACTTCAGGAAGATTTAGCCATTGCGAAGGCCACCATCGCCCATTCGGCCGGACAACAGGAAGAGTTGGCTTCAACGATGGATGCGCTACGAGTCCAGATCGTCGAGGCCCAACAGCAGGAACAGGACGCACGCGGGCAACTGGAGCAACTAGAGCGACAACTCGCCGATCTCCGGGCGGCAACCCTGGGATCACACAAGGTCACCGACGCAGAGCTTGACCGAGCCCAAACCGAAGCCCGTCAGTACGGAATCATTACACAAGATCGGCCGCTCCTCCGGCTTTTTCACGATCTCAAAAAGGGATCCAAGTCTCCCTTGTCGGTTCTTTTGCTTGGAGAGCCGGGAACCGGTAAGGAGCTTTTTGCCCGAGCCGTTCATCAGTTAAGTCCTCGTTCTGCTAGAGCGTTCATCCCGGTCAACATGGCCGCAATTTCGGCTGAGCTTTTCGAAAGTGAACTGTTTGGGCACGTGAAGGGGAGTTTTACCGGAGCAACGGCCGATCGCCGTGGGTACTTTGGTCTCGCCGAGCATGGCACGATCTTTTTGGATGAAATCGGAGACCTCCGAATGGATCATCAGAGTAAGTTGTTGCGGGTGTTACAAGACAGAACCTTTTATCGTGTCGGTGCTACGACGCAAACAACGGTTGATGTTCGTATTGTGGCCGCAACCAATCGCGACCTACAGAGAGGGGTTTCAGAAGGATGGTTTCGGGAGGACCTGTACTTCAGACTCACCGGGCTTGTCTTCCACCTTCCACCGCTTCGTCAGCGTCCCGGAGACATCCCGCTTCTCGTTGAGACCTTCCTCAGCCGGATCGCTGAGGAAACAAGAAAGCCGGTTCCGACACTCACGAACGACGCGCTTCGTGCGCTGGTCGAGCATGAATGGAAAGGAAATGTCAGGGAACTCCGTCACTGCTTGGAGCAGGCCGTCACGCTTAGCGATGGCCCGGTCTTGACTAAGGATTCACTCCGACTCCGTGAAAATCTCCAAGCAATCTCAGGACATACAAAGCCGCTCCCCCCTGAATCGGCCGGCGATGCTGCAGTTCTTGCCTGCCTCAGAGAGCATCGGTTCGACATGCAGGCCACCGCCGCAGCGCTTGGATGGGATCGGAGTACGGTGACACAGCGTTTGAAGGGGCTCTGCTTCCAGACACTGGTCGACACTGGCGGAGACCAGTCCAAGGCCGCACAGGTCATTGCCGGTGATCTAAGCCATGTGCGAACTGCTGAAGTAAAACTCAGGGACTACTATGGTCATCTGCAGTCCGTGATCGAACCCTTTTCGACTGCAGAGCAAGCACTTGTGGAATGTCGACGCCGTTTCAAAAACCTACCGGAACGGTACTTCGTGTCCGTTGAAAGGCTATAGCCAAGCCCTTAATTACTGATGGACATTGGTGGTGGACTTTGGCGATCATGGGGGTATGAGATGCTCACCAGATTTGCGCCAACGGGTCGTGGAGTTTGTTCGTGGTGGAGGCAGCAAGGCC
>JAOUHJ010000094.1 GCA_029865225.1 Nitrospira sp. | reverse complement strand
GCTTCCAGCCCCACACACGCCTGATTGAACCATGGATTCACCGCGTAGATAAACCCCTGCCCTTGATGGAGAGCGTGGTCTTCCCCCAAGCAGAGCTGAGCAGCTTTGACAGCCGGACCTCAGGATCGAACACCATGTCAGAACCCTTCCCCGTGAGCGCGGTATCCAACGCGGGCTGGGTGGGATCACCGTGCAGATTCAAGCGGCGGGTGGACGAGAACAGCGCGACATCATCGGTATAAGAAGAGATCCCCGCCCGCCGTCGCGTCCCACTCGGCTGTCGCGGGAAAGGCGGCGATCAGCATCAACGCTCCGGCCCACCCCGACAATGCCAACGATGTCCACCTGAAAAGCCTGACGGGTGGAACATGATTCCGTTCCCGTCTGACCAGCGGTGATGCGCGTCGAGGAATAGACGGGCAGCCTCCACTCGTCAAGAAAGAAAGCAGGCAGCACCACACAGGGCAGCTATCAGACTGGCCCGATCATGGGAAATACTCCTGGCCTCCTTGAGTGGCCTCAGCGTTTACATGTTCACACCTGTCGCGTATCATTGTTCGGATTGCCCGTTCCACACAACTGGCCTGCCCAGACTCGTTCAAATGACAGCGCTGGCCGACCAACCGACCATGCGGAGAGGGGCATGATGCCGAATCGATTGCACGTGCAGGGACAGATTGCTCGCTCAACCATCGGATTGTCCAGAACAATCCTTACGGCAGCATTGTTACTGGCATGGCTGTGGAATCCTCCCCTACTCCTAGCTGGCACATCGCTCGCCATTCCGAAACCGACCGATGTCCTCGCTTGTCTGCGCCTCCTGAGCCAACGCACCCTGACCGGTGATGAGAAGCAGGGCAATGGCAAGACCGGCACCGCCCACGCTTCTCAGAACGCGCCTCTCCCAATTACCTTCCCTTTCAGTCACGGTAAGAATCCTCCCCGTCCCGTGGTCTTCAATGAGATAGGCGAGCTCCACAGTTCCGTCCACGTTCGCCAGGACGGCGGGCTTGAACGATTCGCGGTCACGAGTATCGGCCATGGCGTAGACAGTGATCGACCGTTTTGGTGCCAATCCGGATCTCGACGCTAGGACGAAGAGCAAGGTACCCGATCCCCCACACGGATGAAACTCAGGATCAGAAGGCGCCGTACTCGCTCGCTTGAGATTACTTCCTCGTCTTCTTCTCGCCTTCCACCGCCGCCTTGAACTCTTCTTCGGAAATCTTCTTGACCTCCGACGACTGCAACCGCACCTCGCTTCCGCTCTTTGCATCCTTGAAAGAGATAGCCCCCGTCTTCGTCTCATCGATGTCCGTCGTATAGTACTCTTTGCTTCCGGCCGGATCGTTCACCCGGTAATACGTGCTACAGCCGCCCAGGACGGCTGCCAGCGCACACAACACACATAAGTTGAGCAAAGTCCTTCTCATCATTCCCCCCATTGTTTTGATGAATCCTGTTCGAGGCTCGCTCCAATGTGCTACCCGACCTTGTATCCTCGTGCACCAAGACAGGTGCCATAGGCTCGATTGAAGGTCTCCTGCTTCTGCTTTTGCTCCGCAGCAGCTCCCTCCACGGACTGTCGGTACTCCATCTCCCCACGGCGTCTCTTGGCCGACCCCAAAAGGCCTCCTACTCCGGCCCCGATCGCTGCACCCTTTCCCGCACTTCCCCCGATGGCCCCGCCGATGGCGCCGAGGGCGGCGCCTCCCGCTGCGCCCTTCAGGGCACCGCCCTGTGGAGGAGGGGCGGCTGCCACCGTAGTCTGTTGATTGGGATTAAAACCCGTTTGCTGCTGGGCCCACTTGTAGCAGGCGAATTCGTCCTGCTCCTGCTGCTCTGGACTCTGACCCTTTTCAGGAAACACAAACAACTGTGCCTGCGCGTTCGTCGACAAGACCACGACTGTCACCGAGAGCGTGAGCCCCGACATGAAAAGTCTCCACATGGTTCTCCTCCAATAGGTGTAACGGCTCTTCCTCAGACCGCCATTTATTGCGCTTCTGGAATCCTGTATGTCAGCTTCGGCCACCAGACAATCCCCTCGATCGCCTGACGGGCTGGAACAAATCCCTCCACGACGACTGCCGTGCGCGACTCCAGCTGCGAAACCATTTCGCCCTCACCGGTGATTCCCGCAAACTTGCCTGTTCCACTCTCCACCGTAAAGGGCCCCCGACAATTCTCCATGTCTCCCGTGCAATTGAACCGGGCATACACCCGGTCGCCATCGATATTGGAGATAATACAATGGCCCTGGGCGGATTTTGTCATGGTCTTGAGATTTCCTTCGACGGTTGCCGGACAGACGATCGAACCCGCGTGCAAGGCTCCTTTCGAATCCTCGACATACATCGTTCCGGAATACACTGCCACCATGTAGGCCCGATCGTCACCGATCGGAAATACATAGCCCTGGCCGCCCCAGGGGGCCATGGCTTTAATGGTTCCTTCTTCCGCCACTGCGCATCCTTCGAACGCGGCGAATGCCATGACGAGAAATGCGGCAACCGATACGCCAGATACCCGAACGTTCTTCATAGTCCCCCCCCTTAGAATCCTGTGTACTGCGTGACCGTAACGACTCTTCGTGTCTGAGCGGAATGCGTTTCTGCATCAACGATGACCGGGCCGCTGACGCGCGAGCCCGCGACTTGTCCATGCACCATGGTACCCGCCATCCCATCGCACATGTGCACATGGTACATGCCCCCACGTATTATTGATCTGAGTTTGTTGTGTGGCGAACAGATGATTAGCGCCACCACTACACCACGCCGCCCGATTTGATTTCAAGCACCAGTTCCATCCGTTCACCAAAGCCCGCTTCCTGCTTGACCATCCGCAAAACTGTCCCGTTGACATCTGCCAGACAGAGGCCCCTACTTGGTCTCGAATGTTCTCGGGAGAGCATCAAGAAGCCGGGGAGGTGATAGCCGACAGCGTGTTTCGGATATAAGCATGCTGGCATGCGACACACGCGCGCATCTGCTTTTAAGCGATTGGTATTGCGGGCAGTCTTACGGGAGTCAGCCCGATGGTGGTGCGTGTGCTCTCAATCCCCGAGGATGTCGAGATCACCGACCTCCACGACGTCTTCCTCAGCATGCTGGGTTGGCAGCACGACTTAGGCTTTATCATTCGCGTGCATGGGCACGAGGTGAACAGTTACCAACGGCTCTCCGTGGCAAACGGCTCCGCGAGTTTCAGTTGCGGCGCCAAGAGAAATTCCTGCACATCTGCAAGACGCTGGATTTCTGGGAATGGGAGATCCGAGTGTTGAATATCCAAGATGAGAGTCCAGAGGAACGTACCTCGAATGCATAGATTCCCCCGCCTGTAGAGGCGGGGGAATCTATAAAATCATTCTCCGGCGCCAGTTGCCCGATCTTCTCGTGAAGCGTCTTGAGATCCGGCTCCTGTGACGGTGCTTTTGTCCCGCCAAACACATCCGCGGCTCGTGCGCCCAGGCGCTGCTTCCATTTGGTGACCTGGGAGGGATGGACGCGGAATTGCGCGGGCAATTCGGTCAGCGGCTTGTCGGCTTTGACGGCGGCCAACGCCACTTGCGCCTTAAAGGTCGCCCCGTGATTCCGTCTCGTTCTCTTCATCTCCTCGCTCCTTGGGTTCGCCACCACTCGGTGGCGCTGGTGAAGCCAGGCTACCACTTAGCACACTGTCTGAATTTCCAAGGCCCCCTTTCCCTGAAAGTCGTCGCCACTGCGCTCGATAACGTCCTCCGCTCTGATGAGAAGCAAGCACTGGGTAATCACGACGAGCTGCGAGAAACATTTCTAGAAGTCCGCGCCTATCAACAGTTCAAACCAAACTCATGGGCCCGGCAACGCATGAATGGCTAACTACGAACTCTCGATCGGCAAGAAAAAGCATGATCATGACACTCACACACCAAGCGATGGTCAGTGCAGATGATGGGCAGCACAGGGCTCAAGAGATTCTCGTGATCGAGCGAGAAAGCCTCCAACCTGAGCCCTTCGGACTGACAGTAGCCGAATGGATGCGTGCCTTGCCCAGGAAGGCGTGCTCTCGTTTCGCAGACAGCTCTTCTCCATGCTGGCGCATGCGGCCCTCGCCGGAACCGCTAAAAGGTTCCGTCGATCCCGATGAAGAAATTCGTGTTCTTGACGCCTTCCCCCTCGAAGCTTTGTTTCCGATTGGACCGCTGGAACCCGGCAAACCCTCGCAGGTGTTCCGTCAATTGCCGAACCACGATCATTTCGCCCTGGACGATGGTTTCGTGGGCCCCTTCACGTTCGTCTCCAACAATGCTACTGGTCCAGTTGTTCCGCTCAAAATGGACCGCCGTCATGAGGGACAGGTGTTCCATCAGCTCCACGTCAAGGTCGACGGTGATAAAATGATTCTCATAGGACACATCGTCTTTGAACTGGATCTGCTCGCGGCCGTCCGCCAGCCCTCGCTCGTAGTGGTAGCCCAACCCAAGCATAACTCGATGGGACAGGCGCCAGTCGAGATGAGGGCCCACCGTCCAAAAGTTCGTATCACGATGGGAAAACGTCTCATTGTACCGTCTCAGTCCGTACCGGCCGAGCAAGCTGATTTGAACGTCCTGCGTCACATGGCGCTCGAGTCTCGCCGACCAGATATGGCTCGTGACCGATTCCCCCACGTGCCCATGCGAACCGGGCCTCCGATCTTCGTTCTCGCCCAAAAACAAATGGGGAGCATAGTAGTAGCGCATTCTGACTCGCGTCGCCTCCGATAACCCTTGAACGGCTTGCAGACGGAGGGTCCCGTGGCTGTAGGTTGTGTGATCTGTATAGACAAACCCCTGTCCCCGGATGCTGAACTCGGTGGTCCCAAGCGGATGGGCAACGGATTTCCGGATGGTCATGTCCGGCTCGAACACCACATCAGATCCTTTATTGGTCAGGCGAGTATCCAGCGCCGGTTGAGTTGGATCGTCATCACGGCTCATGCGGCGGGTAGCCGAGAAGATACCGACGTCGTCCGTGTAGAAGAGGATCGCCCGACCATCAACGGTCACCCCGTCGAGCGCGAGGCCCTCGTGTGGCCAGCCCAGTGCGAGCGCACCTCCGAAGAGCCCCGCAATGAGTGCTTTGCGGATCGATATCGGCAGCCAATTCATGACCAGAAATTGGACCATGCCGATAATACCCCAGAAGCTCGAAGCGGGGTGAGCAACGTCACCCTAGAAGGGATCCGACCGGCAGGTTGAGCAGCGGACACCGGATTTTGCTCAGCACCCGTTCCGAGTGGCTGCCGCGCAGCGCATCCAGGAACCCGTTGCGTCCATTGGTGGACATGACAACGAGCCCAGCCTTGGTTTCCTCGGCCGCCTGCACGATGGCTTCCACGACATCGCCGGCCCGTATGATCGAGGTCCAGGTCCAGCCGCTTTCATGGGGGATCGCCACCATGGGAAGATCACCCGAATCCCCAACATGCAGGAGCGTGACGGTGCCGCCGGTGAGGTGCAGTTCACTAGCGACACGCCGAACCGCTTCAAGAGCCGGTTGCCCTGGCGGTTCCTTGGCAATCGGCACAAGAATGCTGCTCAGGGAAATCGAGCCGTCCTGCGATGAGACGAACCCCTGCCGGCCGTGCGGGATAAACAGCGTCATCTCTCCCGCACCCTGCACGATCGGCTGGGCAACCGAGGTTTGCATCCATCTCATGCGCCCTTCTTGCTGCCGCGTCGCCAGGACAATCAAGTCAGTTGGATGAGAGTCCAAATACCCCAGCACGGCGCGAACGGGATCTCGATGGAGCGCCATGACCTTCCTGACATGAATACCCAACGCCGCCACGTCGGTCCGCCGGCTGCCTGGCGGCAAGAGTCCCCAGCGTTCCAGCATCGGGCGCACCCCGGCTAGGTCAGGCCATTCGGCGGTCGCATCGGAGGCGACGTGCATGATATCCAGGTTCGCCTGTCTGAGTAAGGCGATTTTGAGTGCGTGCGCAAACGCGATTTCGCTGGCTTCAGAGAAATCCGACGGATGAAAGACGCTTCGCACTCGCGCTGGCCCATCGATCTTCAAGCTGTCTTGATCCGCCACAGTTCCTCCCTTGCTTGCGCTTGTCCGAATAAGGTGGAAGATTAGTTCTTGTCCAATTTGATGAATTTCGAGCCTTCCAATGTCAAATTGGACATGAACCCTCTTTGCCCAAAGACAAACCCCACGATCGGATCCTTGATCTTGGTCGTATCGATGGATCCATCCGCCCCCAAGGTCACCAGCGCCACAGAGTCATCGACGCCGACCTTCCATCCTTCACTCTTCTGAACGCCGGTGAGCGCGATCTCCAGCATGAACACAAGCACCACCGTCTTGATTTGCCCACCGAATTAGAATCCGAATGAGTCGGAGGCGATGCTGAAATAATCTACCGTCTTCCCCTCGACACGGAGCGCACCTTCTCCGTACTCGCCGCCGATTCCGAATCCGGCCTTCAGCACGGACGGAAAGACGAGGACGCCCTTGCTGCTCGTCAGGAACTCCTTCCCTCCGGTCACCTTTTTTTCGAAGTCTTCCACGGCCACATCCACGCTGACGTCGATTTCCCTGGCCGTTTTGGCCAGGGCCGCTCCTTGGCTAATGACCGTCACCAACATACCCAGACCCAGGGTCCAAAGGGTCATGACAACGCCAGCTTTGAGGCGGAACCCCTCTCTCATCTTGTTGGTGTTCCCCAGGATGGCACTCTCCTCTTACGATGAATTGAAAAGTGGAATGAAGGGAAGAATCCAGCCCTCATACTCCGCATGAGAGACCGGAGGTCGATCGGTCTCGATCTGTGGCCGCATGTGATAGCCTATTCTCCCATCGTATTCGTACGCCTGACGTTGTCTCAAAAATCAAGCAGACGAATCAAGTACTTATTTGCAGGATGACTCTCTCCAGCAGAAGACGCCGCCTCAGTCGTTGCATGTCGGAAAGTTCGAGCGCGTGTATCCGTCGAAATCATCCAACCGGATCGCCACGGATCACAGGAATGAGCAGCGCGCGATGCTGTGAACATGGACGACTGGTCTGAAAGCGGGCGCGGGAAAGGGCCGCTTATGGCATTGAATGGTCCAAGAACTCCCTGATCCTGGATTCGTTCTGCTGAACCACCTTTGTGGCGGCGGTCAACACTAAATCACGATCGCAGGTCGATTCCAGCCAGAGACGGGTGACGATGCCGGCCAGATGGCCAGTAACGACCTTTGGAGATTTCCAGTCGAGCTTCTCTTTCCGACAGGAATCGGGAAGATCGCTGAGATCCTCTGCCCATTGCGCATCCGTGTGCCTGAGACGGATGATCGAAATCCGTTCCGGGCCCGGTATCACCCCTAGTTGCTGTCCTACTAAAAAGAACAAGCGCCGGTAGGCAAGGGAACGCTCTTCCATGATGCTCGGAATCCTCGAGTAGTCAGAATCGAAAAGAGAGAACGCGTCTTGTCGGTGATCTAACGCCTCGCCGCCCACTTCGAAAGGAAATGAACTATCAATCATGATAATCAACCCTCGGCGGAAAGTTCCTTTTTTCATATTCTGCAACACCATCATCACTAAAGATTCGGCGCCGGTATTATCGGACATCCCGCCGTCCCCCACATGCCAATATCGCTGATCCTTCTCATCCATAAGGCTGATTGGCCCGATGATCGGAGGAAATGACATCGACCCGGCAACCGAGGCAGCCACCTTTGTTTCGCAGATGTTGAGATGGAGGTCTTGCGGAGTCACGGTCTGCAATGCCCACGCCCCCTTCCGGATTTGTTCAACGTCTCCGGCAGAAAGTTCCTTGATCGCAGCACCGCTCACCGCAGAGGCCCAGTCAAACCGAAGATCTTCCCGTGGCGACGTGCTCAACAGGAACCGGCGCCCGTCGTTGTACAGCGTGGTGTTAACCATCAAACGAGGAACGTCCCGTCGCTCTTCCCGATCATGGAGACTGCCGAACGTCTCCACGCCGAGGTAATCTTCGGCGAGAATCTCAATCAGCGATTGTGCGACGAATGCCGGATTGACCCACCGCCACAGCAGAAGATTCCGACGCAGCAGAGGCCCTTCGTAATCATGCGCCATAACCTCCCTGAATTCCGCAAAAAAATCCCTATATTCTTGACTCACCCCCCCCTGCTTATCCAGCATCGGGACTTCGCGCGCTGGCTTCTTGAGAACGTAATACGCAGAAGCGAGGCTGCCGCCCGAGACACTCGAGATGTACGATACGCGGTCAAGCAAGGAACCTCGCTCTGCTCCAACTCTGAGCCTGGCCAAAGCCTCAAGGGCGCCTGCGGCAAACAGAGCGGCCCGGCTTCCCCCACCGGAGACAGCTAAACCGACTACAGTATCTTCGCTTCGCACCGGCGTCAGGCAGGAAAGAGGTTCCGGCGTGACGGGAAGAGTATAAATGGGTGCGGAGAGACATCCTGACAGAGTCACGACCAGAATAAGATAGACGGCAACCGCTCGGACTGCTACGGGCGCGTATCTGAAAACTTGGATAAATTCGCCTACTCTATTTTCCCTGCTCTTCCCCAGGCACATTTTCTTGCTCTGTCTCAGGCTTGCGACCTTTCGAATTATCCGACACAGCCTTCTGCATCACTTGGTCGATAATCCGATCCACGGGAGCATCTTACGCCGTCGCTTTTCTATTCAGCAAGTCAGACATCATACTGCCAGGCGCAATCCGCGCAGCATCCTCAAGAAACCCAGGAACCTGGATCACCGCTTCGCTTTACAGGTTAGCCTCGGCAACAGGATTACACACCGGCTCACCGCCGGCGGTGCCCCACAGTTGCAGCGACAGCCGCAGATACTCCCTCAAGTCTGCACGACTCTCCGTCGTGAACAGTATCAGAAAACCAAGGCCCACCCGGAACTACGGCCTGCAACGAGGCAGTTTCGGTATGCCGAGTCTTCTGCCAGTATGATTGGGGGCTATACTCGTGTACGGCGGGCTGCATAAGCAGCCCGCCATACACCGATCGAGTGGCAGCTTAGTACACTAGTGGGATCTTTGCCGCTAGTTCGAAGCGGATGAGCGCGCGAATCTTGCTCTCGATCTGGATGTATCGAGCCGTCTTGGTGGCCGACAACACTTTGCCGATTTTGTCCGCATAGGAGAGATTGAGTTTCGCCTCCGCCTCCTCGACTGCGAGGGCCTCCTTCAACAGCTTTTTCGCCGTCTCGTCCTTAATCGAGCCCTGCCCCTGGTTGTAGGCCTCGGCATAGGCTGCAATGGTTTTCCCAAGCCGATCGTTCAACTGGTGGAGCTCCTTCTGATAACTTTCGTACAAGGGCCAAAACTTCTTCGCTTCGGCATCGGTCAGTTCCATATTGCCGGCGACGAGCAGCTTCTTGTCTGCCTTCAGCTTCTCTTTCAGAATCTCCATATTGGTATCCGAAGCGGCGCCACCGGCCTCCTGAGCCAGCACCGGAAGCGCTGCGAACATGAACAAGGCACATACAAGAGCTGCAAGCGATCGCATGGTCGAACCTCCCTGAGTTTGGAGCGGAATTGCCCCGTTTCCTTCTGCTTACCCCACTGATACTGCTATGACCGTGACACACAACAAATTCCACATAAAATCGGAACTCGTCGCTGTCTTCAGCCCATCCATCGCTCCAGGAGGAATACGACGAAGCTGATCACCACCCAGAACCGCCCCACACCGTATTCCTCTGCTGCATTCCCTTCTTATCAATCCTCTCAACGGCCGGCTCATGGGTCGAGTCGTTGTTGCCGGACCATTGCGTTCGAGGGGACCGTTGCCAGCGTGACCAGTGGTCATTGTGACGACCTCTTCCTCGCCGATCACATCCTCTTGCCCGTCTCAGTAGATGCCCCAGCGCTGCTGGAGACCACCGGTCATTGGTCTGCAGCCCCCACGCCACGAGGCTGGAATTTCACAGGAATGGTATACGAGACAAGCGGACCGAATCCTGAACCGCTGGTTCAGGATAGGCCTTAAAGATCAGAGTTGTCTGATATTCGGCATAAGTGTTCCGCGTTCCCGCGGGCGTGACAATGACCTTACCGAGACGGGCACCGATCGGGAGGGTAGAATTCCCTGGAGTTCTAATCGTACAAGGCCACCCTATCGCCGTTGCCCACATACCACCCTCTTCCTAGACGGTAGTTCAGAAACGGCGCGATGCCAAGGGAGTTCGTGGGCTGGTTGCCTGGCGGTAACGCCGTAGGGCGAATCCCTCGCCAGGATTGAGTGAATGAGACGCCGTAAAACCATGGTCCTTGAGCATTGATGACGGCGCTGGCGAACCCATACTCCCATTCATCCCGGAACACTCTTGAATCGCCGCGAAAGGTGACGAGCGGACCAAAGCCTATGCGACCGCTCCCCCAATCCCAGCTCTTCGGCACCACCAGCCCCAACAATTCCGTGTTGCCGAACCCGATTTGGCCCCGGGCATCCTCATGCTGCCGCAACGTCCAGTCGCGGCAGCGTGGTGAACTCTTTGAATGGCATCGGTGCCACGATGCGCGCCTCCACGTAGTTGTCTCATCCGACAGCGCGTTGCTGGCCGCTGCTGCGCCTGTCCTCCTGGTAGTCGGGCATCCCTTGGCAGCCTAGCTGGAAGGACCACTGCGTCGCGGTTGCGTCGAGCGTTTTGGTCTCGGCGTCCTGGCCGTCTCCTGTGCCTCTTCGTTCGTCTACTCGGCTCTTACTGGCGAGACCGGGGCCAGCAGGAGCAGCACCGCACAAATGGCCTGAGCCCGAGCTAGAAAAACACCGCCACTTCTTACACAACTCCTCCCTACGCGAGCCACAGTCCAAATCTCGTTCGTCCCCACCCCCATCGGCTAAAAACCAGAGTGCATTCTCGGAGGGCTGCATTCTACAACCCAACTGACGCACCACTCGGAGAGAGCATCCTGTCTCCCTCCGAGTGGCGACCGCCTCTCAGACAGGGTCCGACTGCCGACCAACGAGTAGGAGCTGGGCTGCTTCAGACGGCGCAGCTCTGCTCGCTCGACTCAACCGGGTCTATTCCTTGTCCAGTTTCGTGAACTTGGCTCCCTTCAAACTCACGCCGGCCATCGCGCCCCGATGGGCAAATGTGAAGGCCACAATTTGTTGGCCGGCCTTGGTGGTATCAAACGAGGCCCCTTCTCCAATGGTAATCAAGGTGACGTCGGCGTCCGCGCCCACCTCGAATCCCGGATTCCTGCGGAAGGTGGCGAGGGCCTCATCCGAATTAAACACCATAATCATCCCAACCTTTTGGGCTCCCGCTTGAAAGCCAAACGACAGAGCGACGAAGTTATAGTAGTCGACGGATTTCCCGCCCACTCGCAAGACACCGTCCCCATACTGCGCGGCTCCGAGGAACCCGGCCTTATAGAGGGCCGGCATCACCAGCACGCCTTTCGCAGACTTAAAGAGCTCTTTGGCCTGCGGCACCTTTTTCTCAAACTCCTTTACCGCCTCATCTGCTTTCTCGTCCACGATCGCTTGTTCCGACTTCGTGATGGCATAGGACGGCCCCGCGGCGACAAAAAGCCAGATAAATGCCACGAAACCAACGGCCATTGCGATCCGAATAGTTAGATCCAACCGTCGAGCGTCTTGCACAGCGCACCTCCTTCATTTAGGCACATTTAAGTACATGATGGTTACTAACGCCGGAATGACAACATTGATGCAGGTTCAACAACGATTCGTCGGGCATGCCCCCGTCACAGGCACCCAGCCAAGACGACCGTCGACGCCAAACTTGCCCCCTCATGATATTGCAATACCATTAGCACGTATAGCAAGAGAGTTTGCCTAGGGAAGGTCTGATTTATTCGTCTTCACTGATGTGCTAAGAGAAGCGCACCACTGAATTGGAGGCGCTCCTCATGCTGCAACAGACCTTGGCCGAGGTGACATTCCGAGCAATATCGCAAGCCCACCCGTCGCGAACAGTTTCTCACCGAGATGAACCGCGTGGTGCCGTGGACAGACCTGGTGGCGGTGACCACACCAGTCTATCCCAAGGCCGAGGGCCCCGGGCGTCCGCCGGTGGGCGTCGAACGGATGCTCCGCCTCCACTGTCTGCAGCAGTGGTTCAATCTGTCACGACACCGGCGAGACGCCGCCAGACATCTTTGGGAGATTTCTAGTTGAGGTTCTCTTTCCTGCATGAGTCGGAAAGATCACTGAGGTCTTCAGCCCATTCAGCATCCGTATGACTCAGGCGGACATGGCACAGTGAGGCAGGCCGATAATATCGCGACGAGAGGAACGGAAGCAGCAACGGCAATTGTTCTCATGACTTGAATCGCTTCGTTCAAGTTATTTTCCCCGGCCTTTTTCGGAACCAGCATCCTGCTCATCGCCCGGCTTGCTGTCGTTCCATTTCTGCGGCATAGCCTCTCGCATTAACTGGTCAATGATCACGTTGTACGGAGTATATTTTGAGCTGGTTTTTCTATTCAGCAAGTCGGATATCATACTCGCCAGCGCAATCCGGGCAGCATCCTCAAAAAACACGGGATCCTGATTCACTGCCTCGCTTTGCAGGTTGGCCTCGGCAAGAGAACTCCACACGAGCTCGCCGTTTGAGGTATCCCACAGTGAGAGCGACACCCGTAGGGTGCTATATCGAGTCTGCACGACTCGCACATTAAAGGCGGGCACCGACCACCGGTCTTCAAACTCTTGCGAGAAATAGGCCAACCTCGGCTGAAAGACGAACCTCGCCCCGACCGCAGCGCCGAGTTTCCGAAGGATATCCCGATCAAGGATATGGCTCTGCTCGGCCTCTGCTCGCAGACGAACGTAGTCTCCCGCCAATCCATGTCCGTTGATGAGACTGACCGTGTCCTGCACGTCCAGAACGCTCCAGTGCGGAGAGACCTTCCTGATGATCGCGGCCAAGTACTCTGCCAGACCTGCCTCGCTGCCGCGCAACCCGGGCGACGATAAAGCGGTCAGTACAGCGATGGGGTGCACTCCGAGGCTGGCATGATCCGAGGCGGCAACAATCTGCGATGAAGTAGTCCGCACGGTCCACCCGTACATACTGCCCCCACACCCCGTCGTGAAGAGCAGCAGCGCAAGTCCGCAACAGATTCCCAGAAGACCGGTCATCCCAGAAAATCTGGTTCGCATAAACACGGTGTGTTGCACGACACCTTGCCCGCACGGCGGGCTGCTTCTGCAGCCCGCCGTGCACCAATCGAGTGGCTGCTTAGTACACTAGTGGGATCTTTGCCGCTAGTTCGAAGCGGATGAGCGCGCGAATCTTGCTCTCGATCTGGATGTATCGAGCCGTCTTGGTGGCCGACAAGACTTTGCCGATTTTGTCCGCATAGGAGAGATTGAGTTTCGCCTCCGCCTCCTCGACTGCGAGGGCCTCCTTCAACAGCTTTTTCGCCGTCTCGTCCTTAATCGAGCCCTGCCCCTGGTTGTAGGCCTCGGCATAGGCTGCAATGGTTTTCCCAAGCCGATCGTTCAACTGGTGGAGCTCCTTCTGATAACTTTCGTACAAGGGCCAAAACTTCTTCGCTTCGGCATCGGTCAGTTCCATATTGCCGGCGACGAGCAGCTTCTTGTCTGCCTTCAGCTTCTCTTTCAGAATCTCCATATTGGTATCCGAAGCGGCGCCACCGGCCTCCTGGGCCATCACCGGCCAGGCTGCGAGCACGAAACAGGTTGCTAACAGTGTTACAAACGATCTCATCATTAAGACTCCTTTTATGAATGATTAGGTGAATGAACCGATCTATCGTCTTCCGGCGAGAACGACTTCACATAACACAAGAGTCACGCCAACAATCTCGCGCCCTCCGAAGCCGTATTTCTATCGAACACGATAGGCCACCACTCACTTAGCCTCAGCTGTGCTCAGATTGTCAATGGTCTTATGCCGAGTATCGCGCACCCAGCTACCGAACCGCCGATGAGAACCATCTGGCCCAAAGAATCCGCGTTTACATCGCGCAAGCCGTTCAGTATCATCGCGTCCTCAATTCGTCACTGCACGGATGAGCGCCCCGTGCCGACGTATCACATGAATCCAAACCTTGGCTCAATGACCGCATGAATAGCCCCATCCGCTACCGACCGACTGATTTGGTCGAACCCCTACTGAACGAGCACCAGGAGAAGAGATAATGCAGCACCGATCATGCGCGATGAAATACACGGTTCGCTCAACGGGTGAGATGCTGAGGAGAGGGATTCCGGCTCTACTAGTCCTGATCTGGGTTATGAATTCTCCCCTGATCCTGGCCGCCCGAGATCTCGCTATTCCGAAACCGACCGATGTCCTCCTGCCGCCGCCGCCGCCGCCAACACTCGAACCCTCCGTCGTCAACCTGGCGATCGGCAGTACCCTCTGGGAAATGAGAACAGCCGTGGAATCGTCGATTCCGGTCCATCATCGCCATGAAGAGGAATGGATTCCAGGCAGACGGCAACTCAACGGGATGCCCTTCGAATATCAATACTATCTATGGAGAGGACCGGTACAGTTCCGAATCGAGAACGACCGGCTCGTCACCGAATTTCCCGATGTGCGCTATCGCGTGCGCGTCCGCCTGAAAGAGTCCAATGGAGTCACGCAGATTGCGGAATGCGGCTATGGGCCCGATGCTCACATGCGCCTGAGGCTCGAGGCATCGTCGGAGGTGCGCTGGAGTGAGGACTGGGTCATCCGTACCGAGACACGGTTCGGCCGCCCGCAATTCGGCGAACCCTGCCGTTTGAGGCCGATCGACCTCGACGTGACCGAACTCCTCAACGATTGGCTCAACGAACGGTTACCGTCTCTTGCCACAGCTATCGACCGGACATTCTATCAGCAGGTCGACGCGAAGAAGCGAGCTCAGATGATCTGGGAGTCACTCCAGGAACCGATGGAACTCAATGCCGGAACCTGGCTGCTGTTTCGTCCCCAAGACCCGCAAGCCGGCGTGTTGAACTTCGACCGCAACAAGTCGGTTCGCACCGTCGTCAGTATGATGTTCGAGCCGATGATCGTCGTCGGGGCAAGACCACATATTGATCCACGCCCGCTGCCGCCACTCCAAACAGGACCGAACGCGCAGGAGGGGTTTCACCTAGCCGTACCGCTGCTCGTTCCCTACGAGGCATTGAACCATCGGTTAGCAACGGAGGTCGTCGGAGAAGAAATCGTTCCTCCGGTGGGGTCCCCCATCCAGATCACCGGCATTCGCACCTATGGGAGTGGGGACGCACTCATCTGTGAAGTCACCGTGAAGGGAGGCGTGAACGGCAAGCTCTATCTTCAGGGGAAACCCGCCCTCGCGCCCGATGGGCGGACGTTGGCGTTGCGCCACTTCATGTTCACGATGGAGACGTCCAATCTCCTCGTGCGATTGGCCAATCGGACGATGTACGACACGATCCGCGACACAATTCTCCCCTACACGAAAATCGATGTCTCAGACCGGATCGAAGTACTCCGTCGCCGCATCGAACGGCACATGAACCATGATGTGGCCGAAGGCGTCTGGATGGAGAGCACGGTGACCAAACTCGTTCCTCACCGTATATACCC
>JAOUHJ010000158.1 GCA_029865225.1 Nitrospira sp. | reverse complement strand
GTAAGGCTCCAACCTTGACTTGGCCCGCATCTCTTGACTTCCGTGCGAGAAATCCTATCAGGTTGTTATAATGTTGTGAACATTCAGCAAGGATGGGGCACGATGGAACAGAATGATGTGTTATCCACATTGCCGATATTACCGGTCAAACGTACGGTGCTGTTTCCGGGGGTAATGATGCCGTTGACGATCGGGCGCGAACGGTCGATTGCCGCCGTTAATGGAGCCATGAAGACGGAAGAAAAGATGATCGTCGTCGTGGCTCAGCGAGATCCTCAAACCGAGGAACCTGGCCTATCGGACCTTTATTCTATCGGCACGAAGGCCATGATCAAGCAACTGGGCCAGTCGACTGAGGGAACGACTCATGCCCTCGTCCAGGGATTGGACCGTGTCGTGGTACTGAAAGAGGAACAGTCCACTCCCTATTCCACAGTTCGTGTTCGAACGCTGGAGCGTCCCTCCGACAGCGGCCCGGAAGTCCAAGCCCTACATCGAGCCATTCAGGAGTTGCTGTCCGACCTGCCCCGGCTCATTCAAGCACCAGGCGTCCAGGAAGTGAGTGCAGTCCTGAGTAATGAGGACGACTCTCTGTCCCTGGCCTATCGCATTGCGTCTTTAGTGAATCTGAATGTCGTCGAGGAACAGCGCCTGCTTGAATGTACCTCAACGCTCGACCTGTTACGTAGTCTCTATGCCGCGCTTTCCAAAGAACTTCAGATCCTTCAACTGCGGGATAAGATCGCGAAGGATGCACAGACAAAGATCGGAAAGAGCCAGCGAGAGTACATTCTGCGCGAACAGCTGAAAGCCATCCAGGACGAACTGGGTGAAGGCGAAGATGATGAAAACGAGGTGACGCGTCTGAAGAGACAGATCGCCGAAGCCGATCTGCCTGAACATATTCGTAAAGAAGTCGAGCGCGAAGTCACTCGGCTGGGCAAGGTGCCCCCGACATCACCGGACCATCAGGTCCTTCGGACATATCTGGAGCTGGTTCTCGAACTCCCTTGGAGGAAGGCTTCAGAAGAGCATCTCGACCTCTCCACGGTTCGTCAGGTGCTCGAAGAAGATCATTACGGCATTAAGGAAGTCAAGGGGCGGATCGTCGAACACTTGGCCGTCTTGAAGCTGAACCCCACGGCCAAGGCCCCGATTCTTTGTCTGGTCGGCCCTCCCGGCGTCGGGAAAACCAGCCTAGGGCAATCGATCGCACGGGCGATGGGGCGGACCTTCGAACGTTTCAGCTTGGGCGGTGTTCATGACGAGGCTGAACTGCGAGGCCATCGCCGCACCTACGTCGGATCATTGCCGGGCCGCATTATTCAAGCAATCCGACGAGCCGGCGTCAACAATCCGGTTCTGATGCTGGACGAGGTCGATAAAATGGGGCGCGATTTCCGAGGGGATCCCGCAGCCGCGCTGTTGGAGATTCTTGACCCAGCGCAGAATCACACGTTTCGGGACCACTACTTGGATCTGCCGTTCGATCTGTCGAAGGTCTTCTTCATCACCACGGCCAACACACTCGACACGATCAGCCAGCCGTTATTGGATCGCATGGAGATTATTCGTCTTCAAGGTTACAGTGAGCGAGAAAAGGCCGAAATTGCCCGTCGCTACCTGTGGCCAAGGCGGCTCAAGGAGGCGGGGATCATGGATAGCGAGGTGGTCCTCACGGATGAGGTCCTCAATCTCGTTATCTCGCGCTACACCCGTGAAGCTGGAGTACGCCAACTGGAGCAGATGCTGGGGCGGTTGACCAGAAAAGTCGCACTGACGTTTGCCGACCTCCCGGAAGACCAGGCACGCCAACCCGTCACCATGCAGACCGATATGCTTGCTGAATGGCTGGGTTCTGAGCGATTCATGCCTGAGGAGGCTAGGAAAAACCTTCCACCGGGGGTTGCCACCGGTCTCGCGTGGACTCCCACCGGTGGGGATGTGCTCTATATCGAAACCACCCTACTTCCCGGTAGCCATGATCTGACCCTAACGGGACAACTGGGCGACGTCATGCAAGAATCTGCGCGCGCGGCACGCAGCTATCTTTGGTCACATGCAGAAAGCATGGGTTTGGACATCTCGCGATTCAAACGAAACGGCGTGCATATCCACGTGCCTTCCGGAGCCATTCCGAAGGACGGCCCCTCGGCCGGCATCACCATGGCGACTGCGTTGGCATCGGTCTATGAGGGGAAAGCAGTACGGAGCGATACGGCCATGACGGGCGAAATCAGCCTCTGCGGACTGGTCTTGCCGGTGGGCGGCATCAAAGAAAAAGTGCTGGCGGCCCATCGCGCCGGCATCACGCGCATCATCCTGCCGAAGGCGAATGAGAAAGATCTCAAGGATGTCCCGCAAGAAGTACGCGACGAGCTGACTTTTATCCTGGCCGAGCGAATCGAAGATGTGTTACCGGCAGCCTTCAATCCGGATTCGCATTATGCCTCAGTCGGCAGTAGCAGTAATCCTTTAACAACCTCTGGCTCCGATAGGGGCGATACTTAAGCTTCATAGAAGGCACGAACAATCTGAGTCGTGTTGAACAGTAGGGCATGCTGTCTGGTATAGACGGCGTGGCCATAGTAATGGTCGCGAGGATTGGTCGAGCCGGTACTATCTTTATAATCGACCAGAAGACAGCGCCCTTCACTCGGAAAGCGCACCGCGCGCCTGGCACATTCCAGCCAGCGCTCGAATCCATCGTACGGCTCGACCATCTCCCACACCCGTTTGTTTGCCGCTCTGGCTGACTCCGTCCCAGGGACGGAGTCACTGCCTGCAACCGCCAGTTCTTGCACATAGTCTCCACCCCAGGCGATCGGCAGCTCCATCGTAATCTGAGGCAGCTCCATCTTGGCCAACCAGCTTTTTCCATCAGCTCGCAGCTTGCGGTGATTCACGATGTGGAGCAAGTTTCCGATCCCGGACGGGTCCCACCCATAGCGAACCGGCGTCCCATAGGTCACGATGTCGAGCACGGTTCCATTGAGAAGGGTCCCCGTCGCGAGCAACGGCTCGATCAGTTTGATCATAGCGGTAAGTTCGGGCTGAGTCGTCTGGTCGGCATATTCGGTGAGAATCTCGAACAACTTGGTTCGCCCGGTGATCGGGGTCGGACAGAGAAGATTCGACACAAACGCCAGCACCAGCCCAGCTTGCCCATGCGCCTGGATCAGAATTCGGCTTCCTCTGGCGAAACCTCGATCCTTACAGAGCCTATGGAGTTCAGCAAGCAGAGAGACGGCAGCCGACGCTCTGCCAAGGTGGTGGTGTTCCGATGACCAGACGAACCGGATGCATGCAATCGGCTGAGTCAACCGCTTGTTGATGGCCTGGCTAAACGTCCGGATATTCTCGCCAGTGAAGTTCCCTGCATCCCCGACCTGGTGATCCAAGAGATTCTTTGTGGCATCATCGTCCAAAAGTGGCGGCTTCAAACCACCGGGGAGCAGGGGAATTCCATTGCTTTCCTCACGCATCGCGGCAAGCAATGCATCGAGCCCCGACACGCCACGCGAATAGCCCCGCTTGAGCCCTCCCGCCTCATCCAACCGCTGCATGCCAAAAACATCGGTCCCGTGGAGCGAGCCATGGAGAAAGACGACGGCCGCGACTCCTGCCCGAGATAAGCTACTCCCACACGCAGCCATAGCCTCGATCCAAGCCGGCGATTCCGGCGGTGCGACATCCGCCAGCTCCGCCACGTTCAGCCGGTCACCGGGGTTCTTCCGCGACAGTTCGTCGTGCTGGAAATTATTCTCAACCGGCATGTCGGATTACATATCCGATATCGGTTCGAGGCTGCAACAAGGGTGTTGAGACGACTAGCCCGGATAATTCACGACTCGGCCAAGAAAAAAAGCCATCGAGGCTCCACACTGTGCTATAGGAGCGGCGACCAAGCAACTTCTACAGGCAGCGACGGAGGACCCCGATGGCGACAGACTGTAT
>JAOUHJ010000093.1 GCA_029865225.1 Nitrospira sp. | reverse complement strand
TTGGCCTTCGCCTGATCTTGGACAGCACCAGGAGGCATGCACGTGAAAACCCGCCATCACCCGTCCGAAACCCGCATCAAATCATGTGGGCTCCCACCAGGTCTCGGCTATCTTGGACAGCAATGGGCGCGGGGTGTAATACTCGCCCCCATTGCGCCCGGCGTTCCCCATGTTCCGGATCTTGGCTTCGTAGAGGTGGGAGAGCTCGTGCTTCTCCTTCTGCGAGCGGAAGCGCAGCTCGTCGATGTGGTCGATGATCTCGCGCAGGTTGTAGCCGCTCTGAATCTTGTTTTTAATCTCCCCGAAGATTTCACCGATCTTGTACTCGATGGTGTTCGGCCCGCTGGCCTTCTGCTTGAAACCCTGCAGATAGGGAAAGAGTTTCAGATTAACGAACTCAGTGAGGTCGGGACCTGTTTGAGCAACGTTGTGGTCAAGCGTCCCATCCTTCCCCTTCGGCGCGGCCCAGCTTTCCCAACGGTAGGGCTTGTCGAGGATGAAGCTGTAGCGTTTGCCCTCCAGTCTGGCCTCGTCGGCCTTGTCCTGCTCCAGCGCGTCGAGATATTTCAGGAACAAGAGCCAGGAAGTCTGTTCGGTATAGTCCAGCTCCGTCGTACAGCCGGCCTCTTTCCAGAGCACATCGTCGATATTCTTGAAGGCTTGTTCAAACATGAAGGAGTTTCCTAGGAAAGCATACCACTCGACCGTCTGCGAGCAATCGCGGGAGGAAGATACCCCTTTCCCGCTAAGAAATCACGCCCTGTCTCGGAGTGCTGAGTCGAATGTCCTGACTGATGAGTTTATGAGAAAGAGGATAATCCCTGGCAAGGGATAGTTAGGATCAGCCCCTTGTCTGACGTTTGGCCGGAGACTTCACCATGTTGCGGATTTGCTTCTTCAAGACAGGTAGATCGCGCTCTATCACTGCCCAGACTTCCGAGAGGTCGATACCAAGATAGTCATGAACCAGGACATGCCGCATGGTGATGATCTGTGACCAAGGGACTTGCGAATGAGCTTTGCGAAATGTGGGAGTCAGTTTGCTGGCTGCCTCACCGATAATCTGGATGTGATGAATCATCCAGGTGTGAACGAGTTGGTCTTCTTCGAAGACGCGCCGACCTTGCTTGGCATATCTTTCAATGTTCCGAATCGCCTCCAGGATATCTTTGAGCCGGTCGCGATCATCTCTTATAAGGCGACGGCATCCTTGAGCACATCCTTCCGAACGAGGCGGCGGAGCCCACGCTCAGAAGCGACATCGACCGGTCGCTTCAGCAGTCGCTCCAGGTCGAAGATCAGTGCCGCATGGTCCAGCAGGCTCCGGCCCTCCTCCATATCGACGAGAAAGTCGATGTCACTGTTCCGGCGAGCGGTTCCGCGCGCGACCGAGCCGAATACCCTCACCTTCCGTGCTCCATGACGGGCAGCAATTTTGAGAATTTGGCTTCGCTTCGACCGAAGTAATCGGCGGATGCTCATCACACGCCTCCTCTGGCTAGTGTAGCCAAAACCCGTCGCGAACTCCAGCAATCCGCTCCTCTCAGGCTGGAATCGGTGATGCGGCCGTCTCGGGTCTCCTGGTGTGCCCCGCTAATTTCCCACTTCAGGCTGAGACTTAGCCAGAGAGGTCGACTTCCCCACATCGAGCAGGATCCCCACGAGCATGTCGCTCATGACGTTCACCCCGGAGCGGGCGCGGGCGATGATCCAATCCACCGTCATGATGAGAGGAATGGCCGCAAGGATCACATGCTCCGGTAGACCGGCGGCAGACAGGACGAGCGGGAGCACGATCATCCCGGCTTCAGGGATACCCGCCACGCCTGCGCCGGCAATGATGGATGCCACGACGATGACGATCTGCTTCGACATCGGCAGATCGTAGCCGAGCGCATGGGCGAGGAACAGCGCTGCCATCGCTTCGTAGAGCGTGATGCCGTCGTTGTTGAGGTTCGTCCCGACACAGGCGGCAAGACGGGCTGATTGCGAGGAGACGCGCATGCGCTCAAGACAGCGGAGCGTGATCGGCACGGTCGCCAGGCTGCTATTGCACGACAGCGCCGTCACGATCGCATCGGCTCCCTGCCCGATGTAGACCGTCGGCGGTTTCTTTCCCACCCACCAGGCGACGACCGGATAGTAGAGCAACGCGTGCACCGCAAGACCAAGGAGCATGGCCGCAAGAAAAATCCAGAGTACGGAGAAGACCTCGATCCCCGACCGGCCGACCACGTTCGCGACGACCCCGAACACGGCGAACGGCACGGCCAGAATCACCCACCAGAGCACTGTCACGAGCCAACCATAGAGGCATTGAATGGCCCAGGCCACCTGATCGAGCACGCCGCCGGCCTGGCCGCTCTTCGTCCGTGCCCAACGCAATGCCAAACCAAGCCCCAATGCCAGGAGGACGACACCGATGATGTTATTGTTCCCAAACGGATCGGCGATCGTTCGGGGAATGTAGGCCAACAGATCTTCGAGCGGATGTTCCGATGCAGTCCCTATCGGTTGGAGGTTCGTTCCCGGCACGACTTGGAGCAAGTCCTCGACATGGCCCTGCCACGATTTCCCCGGCTGCCAGAGATTCATGATGGTGAGGCCGATGATCATCGCCACCGTGACATTGACGAGGCAAATGGCGAGTAGCTTCACCCCCTGACCAAGCGGAAGAGAGGTCCGGATCAATGAATCCAGGATGGCCACGAAGATCAGCGGGACGGCCAACGTCTTGAGCACCCATACGACCCACAGTCCAAGCTGACCCAGCTGTTCGTTACGGAGGCCGGTTAGATAGGACTCTTCGCCAAACAGGACGCCGAGCGTCGCACCGCACAACACCGCAACGAGAACCTGCGCATACAGTGGAAATGAGCTCCGGCCTAACGAGTCGTGCATGGTAAGAGTGGGATGTCGAGAGCTTACCCGGTTTCGCGCCTAGAAACCATGTATCCGCCGGGAGAATATGATTGCAGAACTGAAAACGTGTGGAGCGTTTAGGTAGGAATATCTCTGTTCCCGTCGTACGAGGTGCGGGATTGGAAGGAGAATTTCAGGATGTCACCGTCTTTGACGACCGAATCCTCTGATCCGATCTTCTTGTTGATCGTGATGAGTGCCTCTCGGCTCTTGATGTACTGAAGTAACGGCCCGAGCTGCGCCGGGTTCGCTTCGATCAGCTGCTTCACGGTCGTTTGGTCGTTGATCGGCACCTCAAGCTCACTCTCGTCGACGGCCGCGCGTAACGTCTGACCAAAAATCTGCACAGATACCATGTGAGCCTCACCCTCCATATTCAGCCGTTCCTGTCTCCTAAGGAAACCGGTGCGGCACTATACCTGAGTCGTCAGAGGAACTCAGCTCTGTTCCTGCCCCGCGGCCCGGTAGGCGTCTTGGAGGAGTTGCGCAACATGCTTCACTTGGACAGAGTCCGGTAATCCGTTCTTGAGCTGAATCATACAGGCTGGACAACTGGTGGCGACAACGTTCGCACCGGTTTGCGTGACGGCACGGGCTTTCCGATCAAAGATCTTCTGCGACGTGTCATAGTCCTTGACGACGTAGGTGCCTGCCCCTCCAGCACAACGGTCGGCATCCTGCATCTCAACAAAATTGACCCCTGGCAGGGACGAGAGGACTTGTCGTGGCTCTTTCGTGACGCCTGCCGCCCTGAGATGACAGGACGAATGGTAGGTGACGCGTTTGGTCAACCCCTGGGCCTTGCCCATCGGAGGATGCTCGGTTGCGCGTGCGACGAATTCAGAAATATGCACCACCTTCTTGGCCAACGCCTCCGCCTGCTGCCGCTCTTCTCCATCCTGAAACAGTGTCGGATAATCCTTCAGCATGAGCGTACAGCTGGCACAACCGGTCACGACCGTTTCATAGTTCGCGAACGACTGCAGATTAAATCGCGCTCCTTCGCGCGCCAGATCGACATGGCCATAGGTTTGAATCGGCGTGCCCGAACAGCGCTGAGCAGGTAGATCCGGTTCCACCCCGTGTTTCTTTAACACCTCGATCACCGCGTCTCCGACTCCATCCTCAAAATAGTTGGCGGCACAACCATGGAAGTAGGCCACCGTCCTCGTCGGTGCGGCATGTGCTCCACTCGGGATCAAATGGACATAGCGTTCACGTAAATGCTGTTGGGCCAACTTGGGGAGCGCAAGGTCCTGCGGCAAGCGGGCTGTTGGTGCCAGTGCCTTCATGAGCGGGGCCGTGATCCACTCGATCACTTTCCTGACGAATGGCCGGTCCCAGATCTGTTGCGTGCGCCCGAGGAAGCGCAAGCACGATTCAAACGTGGCCCCGCGAGCCTGACTCCGAAAGATCCAACCAGCTAGCCGGTTCGGACGCTGAGCTCGCTTTTGCAGAATCAGGTCTGACACATCCACGCCGGCGGGACAGATGGTGCGGCACGATTTGCAATTCAGACAGGATTCCACCATTCGTTTGGAATTGAGGTAGCTGTAGTCCTTGGCCGTGACGATCTCGAACCAGCCACGTGCGCTCATGTCTTCGGATTGAAACACGTCGTACACCGGGCACACGGAGTTGCATTTTGCGCACGTGGCACAGGACTTTGAGAGGCGCGTGTAATCAATATGATCCGTGAACGGGGTCTCGCTCAGTTTAATGCCGGGATTGAGGATATGGCCTGGATCGAACGCATGCTTAACCTGCACAAAGAGGTCGTACAGCTCTTCCCCGAACATGGTCTTGACGAACTCAGCTCGAACGCGCCCATCGCCATGCTCCCCACAAATCGACCCGCCGAACCGATTCAGCACGGTTGCATGGATCTCTTGATAGGCCTGCACCATCTTCTGAAAATCACCCGAGTCGTTCACGTCCAATAGCGGCACGATGTGAGCATTCCCGTTTCCGATATGGCCGAAGATGGCCACAGGCACCTGCTGCCCCCCGAAAAACTCCTCCAAGTAGCGAATCAGTTCACTGATGCGTTCAGCTGGGACGACCACGTCGTCCACGAAATTGATCGGTTTCTTTCTTGGGTCAAATCGATACAGTGTCGGATAGAGCGCCTTTCGGGCTTTCCACAATTGTTCTCGTTGCGCCGCATCGAATGCCACGGTGAGGTCCGACGCCAGTTTGTACCGTCGACATATGTCCCTCATGGCGTCTGCCTTCTCACGGAGGTCGACATCCAGCGATTCGGCATCCAACTCAACCAACAATGTGGCCGCCGCATCAGCCGGAATGCCATGGTGTCCACGACCGATCAGGTTGAGTGTATTGGCATCCATGACTTCCAAGGCGCTTGGCTGGAGTGTCAGGAGCTGAGGGACCGCTTCACCCACTTCTTCGAGGCTCCGGAAATGAATTAACGCGGTCAGCGTTGCCGCGGGCTTTCCCATCAACGTAAGCGTGGCCTCACTCACGATCCCGAGCGTCCCTTCACTGCCGACAAACAGCTTGGGGAGATCGAAAGAACCTCGCGTCAGCCCATCGGCAATCCCAAAGAGATTGTACCCACAGCTGTTCTTACTGACCGTCGGTTGCCTGGCGGCAATGAGCTCGGCATGGGCCTGGGTCAACACGAGAACGTCGCGTAGAGCCGGCACGGACGTCAGCAACCGTTCAAGCGCCGGATCATCCAGCCCATAGGATCGGGCTTCGATCCAGGACGAGGTGGTGAGGCACAGGCGAAGCCCCTGGACATTGTCTTTCACGGAGCCGTAGCGCAGGGTATGCGGACCTGAGGAATTGTTGGCGATCATGCCGCCCAACTTGCACATGTCTCCGCTGGATGGATCGGGGCCGAATAAGAGCCCACGCGAGCTGAGTTGCTTGTTCAGTTCCGCCAGCACGATACCAGGCTGAACGCGGGCCCAACGCTCCTCCTGGTTGACTTCGAGGATTCGATTCATCCGTGACACATCGAGAATGATGCCGGGCCCGATCGCCGAACCGGTCAGATTCGTCCCGGCGGCTCGAGGCGTCAACGGAATACCTCGTGACACGGCGTAGCCGACCGTCGCGGTAATATCATCCTCCGACTCGACCAACACAACGGCCTGTGGTGGAACACGGTAGATGCTGGCATCCACGGCATAGGCCGTCAGTGCAGGGATGTCGTCCAAGACCTTCGCAGCTCCCAACAGGGCTCGAAGATCTTTCCCAACGACGCGACTTTTTGTCGGTTGGATCATTGGATCAAGGGTGATGCAGAGGTGGCCATAGGTGGTTGCCTATCCTAACCGAGACACTCCATTCGTACCCACGGTCGTTGTGCCTGGAGTCCGAGTTCTCCTACAATGCACCGGAACGCTATGAATCGCCCCACGTTATATATCACGCGTCTGTTGCCACAAGCTGTGATGGACGCGATTCCTCAACACTACCGAGTGCTGGCCGACTCAGCCGACCGACCAGCGACCGCAAACGAGTTAGGACACGGCTTTTCCCAAGCTGATGCCGTGATCTGTACACTGGCCGACCGCATCGACGCCTCGATCCTGTCCCAGGCCACCAAGCTGAAAATCGTGGCCAACTACGCCGTCGGCTACAACAACATCGACCTGGCTGCCGCAGCTCAACGTGGCATCATCGTCACCAATACTCCAGACGTGCTGACCGATGCAACCGCCGACCTGACCTGGGCTCTGTTGCTGGCGGTTGCGAGGCGAGTCGCTGAAGGGAACGCCTTGGTTCGGACCGGCAACTGGACGGGATGGGCTCCAACACAGATGCTGGGTACGGACGTCACAGGGAAAACGCTGGGCATTGTCGGGATGGGACGGATCGGCCAGGCTGTGGCGTACCGGGCAACCGGCTTCCGGATGTCGGTACTCTATGCAGGGCGCCATGCCGTTTCAAGCCCTCCTGGTGTTTCCTGGACCCGGCAACCACTGGATGCGGTGCTCAAGCATTCCGATTACCTTTCGCTTCATGTTCCACTCACCGATACCACTCGACACCTCATCGGTCGACGCGAGCTCGCACTGATGAAGCCCACGGCCTTTCTCATCAACACCTCGCGTGGACCGGTCATCGATGAGCCCGCCTTGCTCGCCGCGCTCGAAGCAGGAACCATCGCCGGTGCAGGACTGGATGTGTATGAGCACGAACCAGCAGTTTCCCCTGCTCTCTACTCGCTGCCGAATGTGGTCCTTCTTCCCCATCTCGGATCTGCCACACGCGAGACGCGTGTCCGCATGGGGCTTATCTGTCTCGAAAATATTGCTGCTGCATTGGAAGGTCGATCGGTTCCACATCGAGTGATCTGAGGAGGGCTGAAGGGACAACTCTGCATCTACGACGCATACCGAAACCCGACATCCCCGACTCCTTGCTTCCCTTTAATGGCAGCCAACCGTTGGGGAACGTCATGGAACGAAGGAATCGATTGAAATGCGTGTGCGGCCTTCTCCCACTGCTCTTCTGCTTCATACAGCAAGCCCAACTCATACCGTATGGCTTGCCCCTTGGCACCCTCGCACCGTGGATCAGCCAGGGCCGTCTCAAGCCCACGAATGGCGAGGGCGATGTGATGGCCCTCATTGAGACAGACCGCCGTCATCAGTGCCGAATCGAGATAAAACGAATCACTGTTCATCGACACCTGGAATTCTTCCTTCGCCTCTTCATACAGCCCCATGTTCTTATACGCGACTCCCAATGCATAGTGTGCTTCATAGTCTGGAGGAGGCCCGGTGGGTTCCTTTGCTGTTACCTCGGGAGTAGCGGATGGCATTTCTGGAGTCGCCGAGTGAATCGAGGGTGGCGCGACGGCGGGCTTTGCTGAATGGGCAGATGGTGATGACCTCGCCTTGGATTCTCGCACCCCATCTTTCTGCGCAGGGGTTGGTTTCTCAGCCCCCCGCGCATGAACGGGCTGACTTTGCTCTGAACGTGAAGCCTGTGATGACGGCATCGCTGCCTCATGAGCAGGTGCCGGCCGTACCGATGTGGGTTGAGCTGCTTTCGGATGAGTATCCGACACGTGGGGCACCTTTGCTGCTTGCGAATCGGGGTCCTTGGCAAAAGGGTTCACATCGTCCGGTTCCGCCCCCGCAAGCGAAAATCCTTGAACCTCTCCCCTCACCTCATCGAGACCATTCGGAGGGCTGTGTTGCACTCCACTTTCGTGAGACTCATCGCTCCCGTCTCGAGCGGAGTCGCCATCATTCATCGCATCTTGCACGGAGGCAGTCTGGAGGGATTCGGATGACTCTCCCGTCGCACCTCCATGTATCTTCGCTGCCAACTGATTCACGAATGTCTCATCGTTGGACAGGGCCTTTACCTTTTCAAAGAGCTCTTCGTGCAGGCTTTCCATGCCTGGTTCAGGATGTTCCAAGAGCAGTTCGACCGCTTTGGCATACTGCAGGGCGGCACCACCATGATCTCCTTTTTCCTCGAACAACTCACCCTTGAGCTCGAGCAACGGTACCGAGTTCGGCTCTGCAGACAGAAACTCCTCAATCAACGACTCAGCCAACCCGAGATCATGGGCACGGAGGGCCGCACCTGCCAAGAATCGATATTCCCCCAACGCAACTTGGACATCGCCTCGCTGCAAATGCAATCGAGCCAGGAGCTGACAGACTTGCGGATTGCCCGGTTCCCGCGTGAGTATCTGGTTGAGGATCGCTTCCGCACCCTCATATTGTTTCTCCTCGATACGCCGCATGGCTTCGGTCAAGAGGTCTGGCGGTTCCGACGGTTTTTGCCCACCACCTGGTGGGGAACTTGGTTTCATCGCCTTAACTGCGCCGGTTCCACCTTTCTCTAAGCTGTCGACGAACTGCGCCGCTTCGCTATTTGCGGGATCGATTCGAAGCACGGCCAGATAGGCATCCTTCGCCTCATCGTACCGCCCTTGCGCCGACCGCTCACGGCCTAGCTGGAGATACACCTTAGTCGCTTCATCCTGTTGGTTTTCCTGGACACAGAGTTCTGCAACGCGCTGTTGTGCGTTGAGATTCGAAGGATCTTGCGTGACGATTTTCTTGTATATTTCGAGTGCGTCTTTCCCCCGACGCTCCTTCAAGTAGTACTTCCCCAGCGTGAGATAGTCTTGAACCGCGCTGCTGATGAGCCCTCGTTCGACATTCAGGTCACCGAGATGGCGATACACTTCGTAGCGCGTGGGGTCACACTTGAGGACTTTCTTGAAAGCGGCGATAGCCTTGAGGGTGGCACCCTCCGCTCGAAATGCCGATGCTGCTTGAAGAAAGGCTGTGGCAGCTTCTCCAGGAACGTTCCGCTTGAGGTGTAAATCCCCGATAGAATTATGGATGCTCCCGTCGCCGGGCATTTCCGTGGCCAACTTCTTCCATTCGGCAATGGCCGCTTCGAACTGCCCGCGAGAAGCTAGGAGTTGAGCTTGCTGAAGAACGCGACTTCGATCCGGTGGCACAATTATTTCCTCCACAATCGGAACAGCCAAACGCTAACAGTCTCAATGGGTTTTGTCTAGGAAATGGGAGAATCAGACAGAGGGTTGGAGCAGCGGAAGAGACGGCGCCTCCCGTTCGGAGGACCGGCTCTTCCGCCAAACACGAGGAGAACAATCTCTGTTTAGGATGCAGCGATCGCCGATTTGAGTACGTTGGCCGCTTGAGGCCCCTTGGCTCCCTGCACAATATCAAACTCCACGTTTTCACCCTCTTTGAGGGTCTTGAAACCATCCCCCTGCAACGCAGAGTAATGTACGAAGACATCTTCTCCGCTATCGAGGCGGATGAACCCAAACCCCTTTCGATCGTTGAACCACTTGACCGTTCCTTTTGTTTTCACAGAAACCCTCCTTTTGTCAACAACGACAGGCACTTAGCGCAGTTCTCTCGCTGAACTCATACGCGTCTCTCAATACACAACATGAAAATAGACAGGACGATAATTCGGCTGGTCGAATGGACGGGAACCTGCAGGAGTGATGCATCGCTCACGGAACCCATCATTTCAGAGGAAAGTCGCGCAGCATGTAACATAGGGTTGGTATTCTGTCAAGCGAATCTTCGCTGAACGTGATTTCTCCTGTGTTTACAAGGAAGAAGGACTTCCCTATAGTGAGTGACATTTCCTCGATCCAGAGATCTTGTGATCCTACGAACGCTCCTCGACCGCTACATTTTCACGGAACTTCTTTCTCCCTTCGGCCTCAGCCTGGGTGCGCTCTGTTTTGTGATGTTAACGAGAGAGCTCCTCCGTCTTGTTGAGTTGCTCGTCTCCAAAGGCGTGGGATTTTGGGCTGTCCTGAAAGTGATTGCGATGCTGCTCCCTTCTGGTCTCGTGCTCACATTGCCCATCGCGGGCCTGATCGCGTCGATTACAGCATTCGGTCGATTGTCGTTCGATAAAGAATTGGTCGCCATGCGTGCAGCCGGACTCAGTCTGCTGCGTCTTTCACAACCGGTGCTTCTTTTTTCCCTGTTCGTCTGCACGCTGACACTGGTGTTGTCCCAATGGGGGCAGCCATGGAGTTCGCTGAACCTGAAGAAAGTCGCCCTCAATCTACTGAAAGACCAACTCGTCCTCGCCTTGGAGCAAGGCACGTTCAATGAGCCGATTCCCCGCATGATGATCTACGTTCCGGAGAGCGAGCCCGGTCGGCCCCAGGAGGGTATCTTCATCTCCGACGAACGCCTGCCCAATGAGCCTCGAGTCATCGTGGCGCAGCAATACCATGTATTTATGGATCCTGCCCACGATCACGTCGCACTACGCTTGATCAATGGCACGATCCATAGCCGACCTCGAGAGTACGACCAGTACCGACAGATCGCCTTTGCCCAGTATGATATCAAGATTAATCTCAACCTCAGCAGTTACGCAGCTACAGAGGAACGTCCATCCTATAAGCAAATCATGGCACGCCTGGCTGAAACGGATGGCAAAGATGCCGGTGCGCTTCGCCGTCTGATGGAATATTACAAAGATCTGGCATTCCCGACCGCTTCCCTCGTATTCTGCTTACTCGGAGTGCCGGTCGGCATTGTATCCAAGCGATCTGGCCGTGTCGGTGGATTTGCGGTCGGTGTGGGAATCATCATTGCCTTCTATGTGCTCAATGTCGGCTGCGATTTCTTGGTGACCGCCCTTGTCCTTCATCCATTCTTCGGTGCCTGGCTCCCCAATATCATCTTTATGGTGATCACGGTGGCCATGTTCGTGCGAATGAGCAGACAATAACGTCATGACGATTTTGTTTCGCTATATCCTTCGCGAATTCTCAAAAATCTTCGGCATGTGTTTTGCCGGCCTGGTCACCATCTACCTCGTGATTGATTTTTTCGAGAAGGTCCGCCGCTTTCTTCGGTACGAATCCGGTATTCTTCCCATCCTGACCTACTTTGCCTTGAAAGTTCCTTCCATTTCGTTTCAAGTGGCTCCGTTTGCCATACTGGTTTCGACTCTGTTGACGCTTGGCCTCCTCGTGCGAAGCAACGAAATTACCGCCATGCGCAGCTGTGGAATCAGTTTGCTCTGGATGTCATCTCCTTTTCTGCTCTTCGCCAGTGGCGTCTCTGTGGTGCTCCTCGCCTTCAGTTCATCCGTCATCCCGCTGGCATCGGAGAAGGCTGAAGAAGTGCGAGTAATCCAGATTGAACAGAAACCGGCGCCCGTCACCACCCAGGCCGTCCAGCCTTGGGCTCGCATCAGTGCCAATGCCATCATGAAAATCGGTGAAATCGATACCACCGGCAGGACCGTGCGAGGAGTGCGCATTTTTTATTTCCGCCCCCCTTTTCAACTTGACCGTCTGACCGAGGCGGAGGAAGCCCGGTACACTCCGAATGGTTGGGTTCTGGTAAATGGCCATCATCGCCGATTTCTTGAGGGCGACGCAGCCGAGCTGGTCCAATTCACGGAGCAGCTGATCACGATCCCGCTCATTCCAGACGACTTCTCCAGTTCACTCATCGGTAACTCGGAAACCATGACGTTTCGAGACATACAAAATTATCTTGGACGTTTCCAGCAGGAAGGCTTTTCCTTTACCCGCTTGCTGACCGACTACTATGGCCGTATGGCATCTCCCCTGGTGACCGTCGTGATGGTGATCATCGGCATTGCCTTAAGCCTTCGGCGGAGCGGAGTGCGTGGAGGCAGCATGGCGATGGGTATCGGCCAAGCGTTCATCGTCGGCTTTTGCTACTGGACGACGAACGCCGTCGCGATTGCCTTAGGACGTGGAGGAGCGCTGGCACCCATCCTGGCCGGCTGGATGGCCAACGCGCTCTTCTTGAGCTTTGGACTCTACCTTTTGCTGAAAGTTCGCCATTGAACTATGGTTTCCTAGTTGACTCAGTTCTGGTCTTCCGGTAAGAAAGGCGCCGGAGACGCACATTGAAGGAGGAACAAACATGGCCTCGCGCGTAGTGATCACCGGTCTCGGAGTGGTGTCTCCTATTGGAATCGGCGTCAGTGAATTTTGGAAATCGGCGCTTGCCGGCCGATCGGGAATCACGACGATCCCTTCACTTGGGTGGTTTCCCATGTCCGGGTATCGCTCACAGGTAGCTGGCCAGGTCCACAATTTTGCGCCTGAGCAATACCTCACGCCCACACAAGCCAGTCGCGTGGATCGCTACGCACAGTTTTCCTTAGTCGCGACCAAGGAAGCGCTCACCGACGCTGATCTGAACATGGCCAAGGAAGCGCCTCATCGTGTCGGTGTGATTGTCGGAGCCGGTATGGGTGGCATGGTGATGGGCGAACGAGAAATCACCCAACTTTTTGAGACTCAACGACCGCATCGTGTCCATCCGAATTTCATTCCGACGATCACACTGAACTCTGCCTCAGGCATTGTTGCGATGGCCCATGGCGCAAAGGGGCCAAACCTTACCATCTCGACCGCGTGTTCTTCCAGTGCGCATGCGCTCGGCCAAGCGTTACACTGCATCCGCACCGGTCAAGCCGATGTGGTCATCGCAGTCGGAGCCGATGCCAGCATCACGCCACTGGTCTTTGCCGGCTTCTGCTCCTTGCGTGCGCTCTCGAGTGAATTCAACAATGCTCCCGAGCGAGCCTCACGGCCTTTTGATCGGCGCCGTGACGGCTTCGTGATGGGGGAAGGAGCTGCCGCCTTGATCGTCGAGTCATGGGCACATGCGAAGAAGCGGAAAGCTCGAGTCTATGCCGAGTTGGCCGGCTATGCCGCGACCAGCGAAGCCTATCATATGGTCATCCCTCAGGAGGATGGCCAAGAAATCTGCACCACGATGAAAATCGGTCTCAAGTCGGCCGGTATTAGCCCTGACCAAGTGGACTATATTAATGCGCACGCAACCTCCACCACCATCGGCGATGCTGTCGAGACGAAGGCCATCAAAGCGCTCTTCAAGAAGCGCGCAGACAAGATTGCCGTCAATGCGACGAAGTCGCTCGTAGGTCACACATTAGGCGCAGCTGGAGCGATCGGCGCAGTGGCCACGACCCTGTCTCTTCACACTGGCCAGATCCATCCGACCGCCAACTATGAGGAACCGGACCCGGACTGCCAACTGAACGGGATTCGGCGAACTGTCCAGGAGCGAAAGATTCGCTATGCCCTCTTAAACGCATTCGGATTCGGCAGCAACAATGCCACGGTCGTCTTTAAGAAATTTGTCGCCTAGGTAATGACTGAACGCTCATGAGCGCGATGTCGCTGCGAACTGATTCATGCCACCGAAGGAGCACCTATAATGACTGAACGGATCGACCCTCAGATCACAGAAAAAATTGTCCATGCACTCGCCAGCTATCTCAAGCGAGACCCTGCCTCCATTACCGAGGCCCATCATTTGCGAGATGATCTTGGGCTCGACTCGGTCGCTGTGATTGAACTCCTCTTCGAGATCGAGGAGCGATTCAAGCTACAGATTCCAGATCAGGATCTTCCAGGACTGAGCACCGTTGGATCGGTGGCCGCGTACGTTCAACGACGGCTCGCTGAACCTCCGGAGACTTCCAAACTTGAATCAGCCAAACCGGCAAAAGCTTCCACGAAGTCAGGATCGAAAAAATCGGCTCCATCCAGATCAACATCGGCAAAATCCTCTGCGCCAAAAAAATCGGCTTCCTCTAAATCAGCACCCGTGAAACGTACGTCCGTCTCCGTGAAGAAACCGAAAGCTATGTCGTCGACCGCTTCAAAAACAAAGAAAAGGGTCGGAGCCCGATGAGCACCCCTCAACTACCTACACCGATCACACTCGCGCAGATCCATCAAGTTGTTGGCGGGACGATCCATGGCAACGACCAGACACAGATCTTCGGCCTCACGAGCGTGGGACATGCCAACCCACACGCTCTCTCATTTGTGACGAACGACAAAATGGCGAAGGCAGCAGCCGATCTGACGGTTGCGGCGCTTTTGGTTCATCGGCATCAGCCGGATCTGCCAGTCCCGCAAATCGTCGTCGACAATCCCATGCTGGCCTTTGCGCATGTCGCACAAAAATTCTTCGTTCAGACCCCGGCTCCTCGAGGCATTGCCGAACACGTCACACAGGGTTGTGATGTACGGATAGGAGCTGATCCTTCGATCTGGCCGTTCGTCACGCTCGGCGATCGAGTCACGCTCGGCGATCGGGTCACACTCTACCCAGGAGTCTTCCTGGGATCCGATGTCACCATTGGAGACGACTGTACCCTCTATCCCAATGTCGTGATTCGTGAAGGCTGTTCACTCGGTGCACGAGTGATCGTCCACAGCGGAACCGTCATTGGCGCGGACGGATTCGGGTATGTGCAGCATCACGGTCGGCATCACAAGATTCCTCAACTCGGAGGGGTGACCATTGAGGACGACGTTGAGTTAGGAGCCAACGTCACGATCGACCGGGCGACATTCGGACGGACTCTGGTCAAGCAGGGCACGAAGGTGGACAATCTGGTTCAAATCGCCCACAACGTGACCGTGGGGGAACACTGCATTCTTGTCGCCCAAGTCGGTATTGCCGGCAGCACGACGATCGGCCGTCATGTGATGATCGGTGGCCAAGCCGGTCTTTCCGACCATCTGACCATCGGAGATCAAGTGCTGATTGCCGCGAAAGCCGGGGTCAATCGCAGCGTTGAATCCAATCAGATCGTCGGCGGCATTCCTGCGATGCCGAGAGAAAAAGCTCTCAAGGTCCAAGGAGTCATTTTTCAACTGCCTGAGTTGAAACACCTCGTGAGAGATTTGGAAGAGCGTGTGGCAACGCTCGAATCACGCGTGCAAAAATCTCCTAGACGACCTGCTCAACCGAGAGGGACTCGCTCTAAAAAGAGATAAGGTCTCAGGTTTTCCCTTTTGGCACGGTGATCACTCTCCGCCATAAGAACAGTCTTGACCAATAATATCCAGCCCAGGGCAGGAACATCGCGGGAACACTGTGCACCCGTCCGTAGGCGAAAGCGGCAATGGAGCTCCCCACCAGGAGCGTGAAGCCTGCAATGTACGCGAACGGAACCAACTGTCGACCCGGATGGTCAAATTCAGCAGGCTCCGATCTCTTCTTGAGCCTGCCTTTCATTCTCTCCAAGCGCTGTCTCATCCTCGCGGCCAAAACCTCCGGGAATTCACGGAACAGATAGCGCTGGTACACCGTATGTCCCGCACCCAATCCGATCCCTGACAGGAACAAACCGGAACTCTCATAAAACGTATCCCA
>JAOUHJ010000157.1 GCA_029865225.1 Nitrospira sp. | reverse complement strand
AGGGGCCGGTCGTGCCTCATCAATCTGTTTTTGTGAGGGGATACGGTGAATAAGGTTGATCGGCTCTTTATTGAATCGCTGGGCCATAGGTCCATCCTTCCCTAGTTCATATGACCTACCTACTCCTGGCGGAGGCAAGAGTCAACCCTTTTGTTAGGAAACGATCACAAAACATTGGTACTCGTGATTAGTGCTTTAGAAGCGGGTGACGCTCGTGAAATGGAATTGAGGCAGGGCCACAGCCGGGACCAGGACTTTTCGAGTCTCCGAATTCACCGCCTCCATCGGTGCAGTCCATAGGTTGACATGCCGAAAGACGTCCAGTGGGCTCTCATGAAATCGAAAGTTTTTCACTGCGGAGACGATTTCTCCGTTTTCGACCAGGAATGTTCCATCACGGGTCATCCCGGTCAATGTGAGATCACGAAGATTCACTGGGCGAATGTACCAAAAATTGGTTACGAGGATCGCGCGTTCGGTCTTCTTCAGAAGATCGTGAATGCTGTCGACCGGAGAGCCCTCAAAAGACAATTCTAGCGCCTCCAAGGTCGGGATGGTCGCCACTCCCTGCTGCTTGGCCGTGAATCGGTCATACGCCAACTGTCTCAATACTCCGTGATCAATCCATACCAAAGATGTACTCGGCAAGCCGTCGGTCGAAAAGCCTTCGCCCAGCAAGTCCGCATGGTCTGGGCTGTTCTGAAGCGTGATTCGTCTATCAACTATCGCCTGTTCGAGTTTGCCCGCAAAGGCGCTGGTCCCCTTCAGGTAGGACTTGGCGTCGAGCGACCGGATCAGCCAGGCCCAGAGTCCGGCCACCGCAGCCGGTTCCAGAATCACCGGATACCGTCCCGCCGGTAGCTCGCATACATCACGGCTACGTTTGGCCTGGCTGATCGCTGCTAGCGTGCGCTCCTGAACTTTCAAGTGATTGATCGATCGATGGGTCGCCGCGCTCCATCCGGTCGCATCACCAGCTTGGACCGTGAGACTGAAGCTCGCTTCCCCTCGCCGTTCAAAGCCAAACAGTCCCGTGTTGGCGGCAACTCCAACCGCCGCGGCCGATGACGAGACCGTTCCAGCCGCCATGAGATTCTCCATCCTGCATTGACCAATCGCTTCGTTGGCATATTCCAGACGTCGAGGCGCCCCCGCCGTCATCGTCTCCGGCTTCGCCGTGTCTCGGGCCGGAAACCTGCATGGTCCAGGAGGAGGAAGGTATTCGGGATCAACGGGTGTGACTTTCGCAATTTTCTCGGCCCGGGACAGCGTCTCCTGGATTGCACCGGCCGTAAAATCCGTCGTACTGGCAGTCCCCTGTCGGCCACCGAAGGCGACCGTCACCGCTAAATTTCCGCATCGTCCATCCACGTTCTGAATTACTTGGTTGTTGGCAAACCTGGTCGTGCCGGTATGGCGATCGTGAACACGGATCATCGTGTGCTCCGCCGATGATCGAGTCAGGACCAGTTCGCTTAGAAAAAGAAACTCCTCGCGGCTGGTCATGTTGGGCCACTGATCGCCATGGAACGTCATCGGTGGCCCTCCCCCCTGATCACCTCGATCCTCCGGAATCGTGCGGGGGATGCCGCATGAGTCATCCAGCCAGACTGGCCTGGCTGGCCCTTGCCACAGGTAATGAACCCGTAGCGGCGCCGAGTTGATCGGTCTGCAACCCCGTCACAGCTGTTCCAGAATTCCGGTGTGATCCCATGGTAAATCACATCCCGCAGCATACGGGTCCGTCGCCCATTTTCAATGAGCCAGAACGCATCACCGCCGAACTGAAAATTGTACCGGCGTTGATCGATGCTATAGGATCCGTGGCCCTCGATGTAGATGCCGCGCTTCACATCGGCGAGGAGTTGATCGATGGACGCCGAGCCTGGTTCTAGGCCGATATTTGCGATGCGGACGATCGGAACGTGCCCCCACCCGTCAGCGCGATTTGATCCTCGCGATTGAGCTTCCCCGATCTTCGGCGCCACTTCCCGATTGGTGCAGTAGCCGACAAAGATCCCGTCACGGATGATGTCCCACCGTTGACACTTCACGCCGTCATCATCGTACCCGGTTGCGGCCAGGGTTTCAGGCTCGGTGTTGTCCGCCACGAGGTTCACGTCCGGAGAGCCGTAGCGAAATGTGCCGCGCTTGTCCGTGGTCAGGAAGCTGGTGCCAGCGTAATTGGCCTCGTACCCGAGAGCTCGATCCAGTTCGCTCGGATGGCCACAGGATTCATGAATGGTCAAGGAGAGATGCTCAGGATCGAGCACGAGATCATACTGGCCAGCATCGACCGACGGAGCCTGAACCTTTTCGACCGCCTGATCCGCGACTCGAGACGCCTCCCGCAGGAAGTCCGCTTCTTCAATCAGCTCATAGCCTTTCCTGAGATAGGGCGTATTGAAGCTGCGCGACGCAAACCGGCTGTCATGGAGAGCCGTCGCCGTACAGTCACCTTGCCCGGCCAGCAAGTCGAATTCCAGATGCGACCCTTCGGTCGACACAAAGAGTTTTTTGTCTCGACGCGCCCACAGACTTGTGCTGCTTCGTGCGACCCCAGATTTCCGATGGAGCGTTTCCATCGTGCGTAACACCAAGTCTGCTTTCTTCTCCAGCGGCACGCTGAAGGGGTCAATCCGGTAGGGCGTGACGACACGATCCCGATGTATCGGCTCTTCAGCGAGCCGTACTTTTTCGAGGGCAATTGAAGCCGATCCTTTGGCAATTTCAACAGCCAAGTCTGCAACGCGCGGCACTTCCTCCAGCGACAGCACGGAACTCGCGGCAAAGCCCCAGGCTCCATGATACAGGACTCGCACACCAAAGCCGATGTCCTTGATATCTCGAATCGAGGCGATCCGACGATCTTCGCCTTCAATGTGTTGTGTACTGCTGTCTTGAATACGAATGTCGCCGTACTCGGCACCCGATGCCGCAATACGCTTCAGTGCCAGCTCGGCGAATTCATCCCAGGTTGGAGAACTCATGCAGCGATTCTCAGAATGAACGAGGAGATGAGTCAGTATAACAGGTAGGGATCAAAAGAGTGAGAGTATGGCCAGCGAACGAACGAGATTAGCTCTGCGTCGCTGCGTTTGACGCCAACACCGTCACCTGTGTGCCGACCACATTCAATGCAGGTTCATGCTGCTCGGGGCTCAAGACAAATGGTTAAACACTCATGATGTCACTGCTTCCGACAAAGGTAGTTATTGTATACCGTGCCGCCTAACGACCTCGTGGCTCGGGCCCGTCAGCTTCAGTGCCAAGTGAGGGCCACACCCCCCCATCCCCGTCATGTGAGTTTCGATGGATCTAGCAATCGCGCGCCATGGTAAATCGTCAGAAGGTCGAGACCGGCGCCCTTTACTCGATACACGAGACGATACTGACCGAGTATGACCTCTCGCACGACTGGATTCTTCAACTCTGGGACTACACGCCCAGATCGAGGGAACTTGGAGATGCGCTCGACAGTCTGAAAGATGTCTAGGACGAAAAGGCGGGGCGTACTGAGGAGAGTCTCGGGCGATAAATTCGACGATTGAATCAAGGTCCTCCGTTGCCTGAGGAGTCCACCTTACTTCAACCATTTCTTCATCGTCTTCTTGACCTTTTCATGCGGAATCGTCTGCCCGGCGTCAGCCTGCTGGAGACCCTTCTCAACCTTCGCCATGAACAGGAGACGCTCCATCGCATCCTCGAAAGAGGCATCGTCAGGAAGTGCCTGGACCGCCTTTATGACCTTCTGTTTGGTCGTCATGGTCCCAGAATACCCTGCCTCCGGATGCAATTCAATGGCACGTTGTCGCATGTATCGGATGGCCCTCACGGTCCCGCGACACTTCGGTGCAGCATCTAGTGCTTAATTGCGTAAGTTCACGATAGTGTTTCTGAGTTGAGAGCCTTTGACTTCTCTCTTGCGCCACACAAAAGGTTTGGCTGTTGGTCCATAGGCGGCCACAAACGCTTCGATGGCCTGA
>JAOUHJ010000092.1 GCA_029865225.1 Nitrospira sp. | reverse complement strand
ATGGAATTTGAACGCGAGATCATACTTGATGCCCTCAAGCGAACCAACTACGTACAAACTCACGCGGCCAACCTTCTGGGGATCAGCCGGAGGATGCTGAAATATAGAATGGATACGCTAGGTATCGGACGACCTGATAATTCCGCACCCTCAGAGCAGGACCAACCGATGCAGGAATGACACACTTGCATAAAAGTATGTCACATTTATACACATATTGTCCTCATGCACTTGTGGATAATATATATGCGTAAACATTAAACTTATCAATATGAAGTACCTATTACAATGAAGCGCACCATATATTGATATTACTTGTAACTTACTGAAAAGGAACGAGAATTGCTACATATTATGTTTGTCCGCGTACTAAAAATGTCGTATATATGACCACTGTGGCATCAGTCACGCAACCTACTGTACTCATCATCGACGATGAAGCAGGTCCTCGCGATGCGCTGAAAGTGATTCTCCGGCCATTTTTCACCATTCGCTCTGCCGAAAACGCCAAGTCTGCATTGGATGTCCTCAACAACGAACCTATCGACCTCATTACACTCGATCAGCGACTTCCTGATCGCCACGGGCTAGATCTTCTCACCGATATCAAGCATAACCATCCGGATGTGGAAGTCGTCATTGTCACGGGATACGGCAGCTTAAAATCTGCAATGGAAGGCATTCGACAGGGGGCTGCCGGTTATTTGTTGAAACCTTTTAACGTGACCGAGCTCATCACCCTCACACAGCAGACGATGGACAAGAAACGCCGGCTCGATTTTCTTCGCCGGAATCTGCGATCTTCACCGGAACTCTGGGGAATAGGCGAAGAATCTATCCGCGCATGGGACGGCATCAAGTCAGAATATCTTACTCTCTACCAACCTGCCGGACCGAATACTGTTTTTCAAGAGGAAGAAATGTCTCTCGTCCCGCTGCTATCGGATATCTTGGAAGCCACGGACCGTCACTTGCTGAATCATTCGAGCCGAGTCAGTTTCTACGCCACACTGATGGCCGCTCGCTTGAATCTCACTCTCAACGAGCAAAAATTTCTTGCCATGGGAGCTTTCCTCCACGACATAGGGAAAACGAGCCTTTCCGCTTACAGATTTTCAGTGGATCAGATCCTGCCGTCGGGTGAACCCATCGTCTGTAAGGAACATTGCGAACGAGGTGCGCGCTTGGCGACTACCTTGGGGTTACCGAAGGAAGTACATGACATTATCGCCTACCACCACGAGCGGTGGGATGGGTATGGGTATCCTTATGGTCTCTCCGGCACAGACATTCCAATTCTCGCTCGGATTGTCGGCATTGCTCAGGCTTTTGATCATCTCACGGCGGATGCCCCTGGCCGAACTTGTCTGTCTGCCGAAGCCGCCATTCAACGGATTTCTCTCAGCTCTGGTTCCCATTTCGACCCACAACTCCTCGATACGTTTCTCGAGGTCGCGAAACAATCGACTGTATCGCTCCCCACGATGGCTGCCTCTCCTGCCGCCTAATCTAGTCCTGAGCTCCGGCAATCAATTCCGCTGCTGTCGCCCTGGTCTTTGTCGTCACTCGCTCCCCCCCGAGCATCCGCGCGATCTCCACCTCACGATGGACACCGCTTAAAGCACGCACCGTCGTCACGGTCCGTCCCTTGACTTCAGACTTTTCGACACACACATGATGCTGTGCTTGAGATGCCACCTGCGGGAGATGGGTGATACACAACACTTGGTGGTACTGTCCTAATGCCCGTAGCCGCTTCCCGATCGTCGCGGCAACGGCTCCTCCAACGCCCGTATCGATCTCATCAAAAATGAGGACGGGAACATGATCAACATTGGCCAGAACCGATTTGAGTGCAAGCATCAACCGAGAAAGCTCTCCACCGGATGCCGTGCGAGACATCGCCTTCAACGGTTCGCCGGCATTCGCAGCCAAAAGAAACTCGACACGATCACTCCCGTCTGGGCCATACACGTCATCCCCCTCGTTCTGCATGACTTGCACGACGAATCGCACCGAGCCCATTTTCAGCGCTTCCAGTTCCTTACCAACCATCTTCGTGAATCGCTTGGCGGCATCTTTCCGCTGCCGAGAAAGCTTCTCTGCCAACTCAGCAACCTGCTCATACTGTTGGTGAATAAGACGATCATAATCGGCCAGTTGGTCATCACCGCGTGAAAGCCTTTCTAACTCATCCTTTACGTGATCGTAAGTCCTCAAGACGGCCTCGATGGTTCCTCCGTATTTCTTCTTCATTCTTTGAAGGAAAGCCAGACGATCCTCGACGGTACTCAACCGTCCAGGATTGCTATCCACACGCTCCTCATAACTGCGAAGCGAGTCGGCAACTTCTTTCAAAAGAACTTTTGCCTCAGATGCGAGTCGTGCTGTTGATGCCATTTCCGAATCGATCTTCGCCATCTCACCCAATAGACGCTCCGCCAGTGCCAGATTTGGCAATACCCCGTGGCCATCACCCTGAATGCGCTCCTGAGCTTCGGACGTCAGTTCCGCGAGACGGCCACAGGATCCCAGGCGTTGTCGCTCCGCTTGCAACGCTTCCTCTTCCCCGATACGACAAGCTGCCTCCTCCAGCTCCTGATGTTGAAATTTTAGGAGATCTTCCTGCTGTGCACGCTGCTGAATGGTCGTCGCGAGTTCCGCGCGCCCTTGACGGGAACGGATCCATCCTTGATAAATGGCTCGATACTGCTCGCGCAACTCACGTACCTGCCCGAACGCGTCCAGCACCTCAAGCTGAGCCGAACTGGACAAAAGAGACTGTTGGTCATGCTGACCATGAATATCAATCAGAGTTCCGGCAAACTCCTCCAACACATGGACCGGCGTCAACATGCCATTCAAATAGACCCTGTTCCTTCCGGATCGGGCAATGACGCGCCGGATCACCAGGGTGGAGTCGTGTGGACCAAGAATATCCTGCTTTCTCAGTTGCTCAAGGAGGGGATGAGAGGAGGGTATGTCAAACGACGCTTCGAGCTGCGCTTCATCTTCTCCAAATCGGATTTGATCACTGGAGGCCCGACCTCCGACCAGGAGCATGACGGCATCGATTAACAGAGACTTACCGGCCCCGGTCTCTCCGGTCAGCACCGTAAACCCTGTGTCGATAGTCAGACTCAGGGTTTCGATGACGGCAAAGTTGGCAATTCGCAGCTCAGTGAGCATGGCTGCGGTAAGTGGTACTAGGCAGTCCCCGCATGTTGGGCCAGCAGTGCATCGATCATTTCTTTGAATTGTCGTTTCGGTCTGGCCCCCACCAGCTTCTCAACTGCTTGACCATTCTTAAAAAACAAGATGGTGGGTATGCTCATCACCTGATACCGACCAGCGACTTCCGGGTTTTCGTCCGTATTCAGCTTGCGAACTTTGAGTTTGCCCGCATACTCCTTTGCCAATTCATCGACGATGGGTGCAACCATTTGACACGGACCACACCATACGGCCCAAAAATCAACCATGACAAGCTCGGAAGCCTTCATGACTTCCGAATCCCATGTAGAATCTTCAACCTTCAAGGCATCACCAGCCACGTCGTACCCTCCTTCAGGATTGATATCGCACCTACTTTATAGCAACGCCATCGTACCTTACCGTTGTTTTTAGTGTCAATTACGGATCATCGACCAGTTGGATTTCCGACTGAGTCCTCTTCAGTCTCCGAGGCTTGGGGAGGAAGGCCATAGGGTCCTCCTGGGACAGCCCAGGGGAGACCACGCTCGCCCCAGAGCAGCGGGCTCAACAACGTTCGCATAAGGGCTGTTCCAGCGCTGTCCGTCCAGCCAATTCCCGTGAGACTCAGCATCGCGCTATACTGCTCCCGATCTGGAAATTTCAAGTAATAGAACCCGACCGACCAACATTTGCATGGATTCTGATAAAGTGCAACTGCGTCCACCTCGGGACTTCGACCGTTCTTGACGTCATAGTAGGCTTTGGCTCCGAAGGTCCAACCCCATGGAGTCCGGAAGGCACCTCCCATCGTCACAAACTGAATCTCACTGGTCGGGGCGAATACCTCGTTGAATGAAATCGGATTCCAAATATCGCCTCGACGGACTCGATTGCCGTCTCTCGTATACCGTTGGCCAATTTCTAAATACCAATTCGTTCCCTCCTGGAATCGAAGATCGGTGTTGATCTGACTCATTCCGGGCTGATAGGGATCAAAGAAGGCGTCGATGGTCAAATATCGATTGATAGGTGGGCGCAGTGCCCAGGCCTGCGCGGCCCTACCAAAGATTGGGGCATCCAATTGCGAAATTCCAAGGAGTGGCGGAAGGTTATTCCCGATCACGGCTCTCATCCAGATATCGGAAAACTTTCTTCCTTGGATGGGTACAGTGGCGGGCTGGATCGGTTGGGTCACTGAGCCCAAAAAAGGGAGCACCCCTGGCGTAAAATCTCTTGCCCTCGTTTGCACCTCCCCCACGTGATAACTTTGCGCCACCGTCAGATCAAGCCAGTTAAAGGCTGTGTGTTTGCCTTGCTCCAAGACCCGACTGCGGAGCATATACGTCACAAGATTCTTCTTCGGCAGATCATCAACCTGATCAATCTGGGTCAACTTCGATTGATTCGTCGATGGCACATACTCATACATCACCGAGGGTTCGAGACTGTGAAGAACATTTCCTCCGTCAGCGAGCGAAAATCGGCGGGTCAATTTTGACATAGCCTCCACGCCCATCCAAAACGTCTCTCGATGTTGCCCCTCTTCAGACTGTGCTCCCCTTGTGTAGTAGACTTCTCGAAACTTTGCTTGAGGCCGAATCCCGATGAGGTGTCCGAGGTGAATCACCTCTGTCTCAATACCAGGAACCACATTAATCCTATTAAGAGTAAACCCTTCTTCCCGGTAAAAATTGACGTGATTCCCCTCAACTCCAAACAAGACTGGAGAATGAAACAGCGATGTGTATGGAAGTTGATAGCCGGTTTCCGGCAGACGCTGGAACGTATCTGTCCCTCCGGCTTGAAGCGGTTGCAGATAGAGACCTAAGAGATAGAGATTGCCATATGGCAACCGCTGGGTCGCCAGTAAATTTGACTCACTACTCGGCAAGGCTCGTAGCACTCCTGAATTGCTGAGTTGCTGAAAAAAGTTGGGGTCCGTGACCAGATTTGCATTGGCCCGGAGCAAGAGCGTATCTGTGATGTATTGCGTATGGCTTCCCGTGAGCGTCGCTCGTGCCCGCTCGACGTCTCCATCTGTTTGGGTTACCCCAGAGACATTAGGCAATTGTGTCTGTTGAAGAAAGCTCAGGAACCATTTCCCGCGAGATCGCCGGTCTAAGACATACCGATACTCGAAATCAGACCCATACCCCAGGTTGCTGTAATACTTCGGTGAGATCGTCAAGTCCTGACTCGGATTGATGGCCCAGAAAAAGCTTCCTTGCATGTGAAATCCGAACCGATTGTCATAGGTGACGGTCGGAATAAGAAATCCGGTCTGTCTTCTGGCAAGGGGATAGGAAAACGTAGGTAGCGGAACCGTCGGGACATCGAACAGGCAGAACCAGCCACCTTTAAACGCCAGTGTGTCCCCAACTCCCATGTCAAGGTCTTTAAAACGAAATCGCCATGCAGGAACTTCTCCATCCTGCGCGTCGCAGTTCGTAAAACTGCCGTCCTTGGCCCGGTAATGGTATTCTGAAAACCGCTGCATCAGCCGTCCTGAGACGAACGTGTTGGTAGACGGAATGTAGAGCTCCCCGTGCGTCGCCACGCCGGCCTCGGTATTGACATTGATCTCCATCCGCTCAGCGGTCACATCGGCCTGTGGATCCATCAAATGCACATGGCCAATGGCCGTCAGAATCCCTGGGAGCGTCTGGATAGTGACGTGGTCCGCCGTCAACTTCATCTTTCCCTGTCGGATTACGACAGATCCAGTGGCATCGTAAACTTCCTGGTCCTGACGATAGTCGATGCGCTCTGCCGTTACATCGAGAGAGTCGGATCCGGAAGGCGAACCACCCACTCCGGTCTGGGCATGCACAACCGATCCAAGGAGCGGAAGAAATAGGAAAGGAACGCCGAGAAACCACCACCGGAAGATCCACGCGAAGGGATCCGCCATACTACCCATGAATCGGTGATAGGCCGCAGCCACGGACTGCTGCTTTGACCTCCCCTACAAGCATGAGCGAGCCAGCAATGCAGATAAGATCGTGCGAGGCGGCTCTCCCTTTGGCAATGGCAAGCGCATTTATCGGATGGACGGCTTCCCACACAGGTCCGAGCCAGGTATCTAAGGCGGAACGGAGTTCATCAACCGAGGCTGATCGGGCAAGACCTGTCTGGGTCAGTACGATCTCCGAGACGACCGGCTGCAGAGTAGCAATGAACCCTCGATGATCTTTATCCCGCATCATGGCCCACACCAGAATGATACGAGATGTAGGATGACATGAAGCATAATCAGCAAGGTACTGTGCCAGCACTTTTGCGGCAGGGAGATTATGGGCGCCATCAAGGATGACCTTGGGATAATCCTCGATCGGTTCCAGACGACCTTCCCAGGAAACGGTCCTCAACCCCTCACGCGCAGCTGCTTCGCCTGTCTGGATTCCCGCATCATCTGCAGCCTCAATGAGCGCCAGTGCACAAGCCGCGTTGTCCCACTGGTGTCGTCCAGCAAGCCCACAGCACAGATCATCTATCGTGAGCGTCGTTCCTCGATAGACAAGTTGCTCTGCCTCATTGGGCTCGATGTGAAAATGCTGCCCCAGCTGCAATACCGGAGCCGACAGGTCCTTCGCGATTCGACTCAACACGTCTTCCGCCGCATGACCAATTCTTCCGAGGATAAGGGGCACCCCTGATTTAATAATTCCACCTTTTTCGAACGCGATCGCCTCTTCAGTACTCCCGAGATACTCTTGATGATCTAACCCAATTGTCGTAATTGCACAAGCAAGTGGCTGAGACACGACATTGGTCGCGTCGAATCGTCCACCCATCCCAACCTCGAGCACCGCAACATCGACTTTCGACTCCACAAAATGGAGGAAGGCCATAGCCGTCGTCATCTCAAAAAATGTCGGATTGAGATCAGGGCCGAGGATGGCCCGCAGGCGGTTCACCAATGCCGAAACTTGTTCCTCTGTGATCATGCATCCGTTAACACGAATTCGTTCTCGAAACTCGACGAGGTGCGGTGAGGTATACAGTCCGACACGTTTACCTGAATGGTGTAAGATCGCTGCGGCCATCGCTGCAGTTGATCCCTTGCCGTTGGTTCCACCGATATGCAACACACGAAGTGAGCGCTCGGGATTGCCAACCCGTTCCAACAGGAGGCGCATGGTATCTAACCCAAGCTTGATGCCGTGTTTTTGGAGCCCGTAGAGATACTCGATAACCGGGGAATAGCTCATCCAGAAGCCGGAGGGCGCAGGGGATTAAAAGTGACTCACGAGTGTGCCGATCGTCTCTTTGAGGCGCTTCCGCTCAACGATCATGTCGATCATACCGTGCTCGAGCAGAAATTCGGCTCGTTGAAACTGGTCCGGCAATTGCTGCTTGATCGTTTGTTCGATCACGCGTGGCCCGGCAAAACCGATCAATGCCTTTGGTTCGGCAATGATGACATCTCCGAGCATTGCCACACTCGCCGTGACACCGCCAAACGTGGGATCGGAGAGGATCGAGATGAACGGCAGTTTGGCCTCACCTAATTTGGCCACCGCTGAAGAAGTCTTGGCCATTTGCATCAGAGAAAGAATACCTTCCTGCATACGAGCTCCCCCCGACGCGGTGACTAATATAACGGGTATCTTGTGTTCCAGCGCACGATCGATCGCCCGACAGAGCTTTTCACCGACGACCGACCCCATACTTCCACCCATAAAACTGAAATCGAAGACACACAGCACCACGCGACTCCCATTCACCGAACCTTCGCCAATGACGAGCGCATCTTTACGGCCTGTTTTTTCTTGATGGGCCTTGACCCGCTCTCGATAGGACTTCGTGTCATGAAAATTCAAGGGGTCTTGAGCCTCTAACCCAACATCCCATTCTTTGAACGTGCCAAGGTCGATGAGTAATCCAATCCGCTCGGTCACCGAGATAGGGAAGTGATAGTCGCACTTTGGACAGACTTTGTTGTTTCGATCAACTTCCTTCCGATAGACAATTTCCCGACAATGGTTGCACTTAAGCCACATGCCTTCACTGCTTTTGGACCTCGGAGGCGGACCTGACTCACTTGATTTGTCTTTCTTAAACCATGCCATTGTCTAGTTCTCTTATGCAGATTTATGCGCCCAAACAACTACTGACTGTCGGGAGTTTCGATATAGCGACACCCCTCGCCTCTTCCCACCTTTCGCAACCTAGATACCAGCGGAATCTGCGATCAATTCGAACTCGTCAGGAATACGAATTCCCAAGGGCAGTATGGTCGAGGCGGCGGCAAGGTGATCACCATCCGGTGCACGCCAAAGTCCAAGGACAAACCCAACTCCGGGAAGAGTCAGCGATTCCGTCTCCGATACCATACTCTAGGAAACCCACATAGATAGATAGCCTTGCGCCCAAGTAACCGTCAGCGATGCAATTACTGAGGAATAGGGAGGCATTGTAGCAGATATGAAAAACAGAATCTCATCCTCCACGGGCATGCATTTCTAAGTGAGGGTCTTCTCGCAGACGATCGATGTGAACAAGGCCTCCGGACCGAAGCCCGACCCGCTCAAGAGCCTTCCGATCCTCAGCCCCACGATCGCGACGAGCAGCCCACACTGATCGAATCAGCTTCTGCATCTCCATTGAGCTCGCGCCGAGACGAAGCGGCTTGCGCAAATCCACACCAGACGACGCGTACAGGCACAAATACCACAGACCATCGGCAGTCACACGGCTACGGTCGCAGTGGGCACAGAAGGGCATCGTCGTTGACGGAATGATCCCAAAGATAGTGCCATCCGGCAAGCGAAATCGCTGTGCCGGAGCCGTTCCTCGTTCTGGAATAGGAATCACGTGGCCATAGCGACGGCCGAACATATCGAGGATCATATCCTGGGACAGCACCTTATCGAGACTCCACTCGTTCGCTCCACCCACATCCATGTATTCGATAAAGCGGACCTCGGCTCGATACTGTTTGGCAAACTCGACGAGCGCATAGAGCTCATCCTCGTTGAACCCTCGAATCGCAACCGTGTCGAGTTTCAGATGACTGAAACCTGTTTTCCCCACAGACTCAATGCCCTCAAGGGCTCGTGAAAACTCATCCCGCCCGGTCAATTGACGAAACCGCTCAGGTCTCAGCGTATCGAGACTGACCGTCACACGATCAAGTCCCGCCTCGTACAGTTCTTGTGCATAATCAGCGAGGAGGATTCCGTTCGTGGTTAGCGCCACTTCGGTAATTCGCCGATCCTGCCGAAGTAATCGCACCAACCGAGCAAGATCTCGCCGCAAGAGCGGCTCACCACCGGTCAGTCTGACTTTCTCCACGCCCAGATCGGCGAAATACCGGGCGAGTGTCGCCATTTCCTCAAAACTGAGGATGTCCTCGCGTGGTAGCCAGACATATTCGGGTTCCGGCATACAGTAGTTGCAGCGGAGATTACAGCGATCCGTGACCGACAGACGTAAGCTGCCGAGCGGGCGACCAAATGTATCGGACACCTCAGAACGCCCGGCCATTGGATCATTGATCAGGTTTGCCATCGAGGTTGAGTCCGAGGGATTAGGGGTGTTCTTCTACCCAGACCTCCCCATCCGGCGTATGCTCTAACTTCCAGATCGGGGTAATCTGCTTGAGTTCATCGATCGCCCATTTGCATGCACGGAATGCATCGGCCCGATGTTCCGCCCCGGCGATGATCAGCACAATATTCTCACCGATCGTGATGTCTCCGTACCGATGAATAATCAGCAACTCAAGAATATCGAAGTCTTTCAGCGCCCGTTCTCGAATGTCGCGCAGTATTTTCTGGGCCATTCCTTCATAGTGTTCGAACGTCATACTCTCCACATCGCGGCCTCGTGAACGATCACGGGCGATGCCTAAGAATGTGGCAATCCCTCCTATGCGTTTGGATCGGCTGCGTACTCGTTCAAGTTCCTGATCTATGGAAAAATTCTCTCGCTGGACCCGGACGAATTGGCTTTCATCCACCACGTCACTGACCGAACTACCTCCCGCAAAGGGAGGCAACAACGCGATCTCGTCGGTGTCCTGAACAGTGGTTTCTGCGTGAGCGATTTCTTGGTTTACCGAGACGAGAATTTTTTTCTTATGAATGAGCTCGGCGATTTGAGGATGGGTGACATTGATCTGGTCCGTCAAGTCTTTCACCTGGCGTCCGTTCTCAAGCACTAGAGAGAGAGAACCCTGATTCCCCGCGAGCGATTTCGTCAGTCCGAATAATTTAACCGTGATCACCGTTTCCTACTTTCTACCTCAACTGAACCCTCTCGGGTGTAGGTCCCAGATTTTCCGCCTGACTTCGACAGTAAACACACATCGCTGAAACTCATGCCACGGTCTACCGACTTACACATGTCATAAATAGTGAGCGCCGCAACAGCGGCTGCGGTCATGGCTTCCATTTCAACTCCAGTCGGCCCAGTCGTCTTGGCCGTGGCCAAAATGGTGATTGAACAACGACCGTGACGGTCCGGCTGAGGCTCTTCTTTAAATGCGATATCGACACTCGTAAGAAGGATGGGATGGCACATCGGGACAAGATCGGGCGTCTTTTTAGCACCCATCACTCCTGCTACCTGAGCGACCGCCAGCACATCACCCTTCGCAATCCTCCCACGTTGAATCTTTTCAAGTGTTTCCGGAAGCAAAAAGACCTTGGCTTGGGCTGTAGCCAATCGTTCGGTCGATTCTTTGGCACCGATATCGACCATCCGAGCCCGACCCCAGTCGTTAAAATGGGTAAAGTCAGCCATTTCCCTATTGAATCAGCATGTTGTAGGCCATCAACGGTAGATTAATACGGGATTATAGGTGCCGCTGGAGAGGAAGGTCAAGAAAGGAACTGGGCAGTCATGAGCTGCGGTCGGTGCATGACACCTGGTAGAAAAACACCCCTCAGTTTCAGTACACTCTTCGAAGGGTAACGCTGCCTTGTCGGAGCGAGGACGTTCCCTACCTTTACACGATTCGCTATAGGGATTCTCATGGGATTTCTGAGCAGACTTCTCAAAATGCCGTCATTCAAAGGCGCCACCAACGCCCTCCTGGTGGAGTTGGCCATCCCTGAACTCACGGAAACACAACGCACTCAGTTAAAGAACCGGGTGGTTGAACTGATCCAGACCCACCGATCCCCAGATCGGACGCCAGAAACCATTCTGGTGGAACTGAACCAAACACCTCGTATCTTCCAGTTGAATGTCTTGGCCATCGCCATGAAAGAGCTTGGTCACCCACCTCCCCTGAAAAAAGAGAAACTCCAGAAAGTGGAGGACCCCTTCGACCCAAGCCATGCGGACGAACATGCCTTGAGGGCGGTCGCTCGGCGCCTGAAGTGGCACTACGGCGTCGAGGTCTGGCTTGCGGAAGAACCGATCAGTTTTGACTCATGGTAGCCGAAGAGTCGCTTGACAGACATAAGAGGCACGGTTATTCTGCCACCGCTTGTTAATTCGGTCTGGAGGCACAAGAGACAAGATGCGTAATTCTGCGTTGCGAAAGCTGTTGTTTCTCATGGTATTCGCCCCCGTTTTGCTGCTGAGCCCCCACGTTCAAGCAGCCGACTTCAAGATGGGAGTGGTGGACCCACAGTCCGTGCTGGAAAAATCCAAAGCCGGTAAACGGGCACTCGATGGGTTGAAAGAATACGTCTCGATCAGGCAGAAGCTGCTCGCCAAGGATGAAGAAGATCTCCGCAATCAAGAACGGCAATTGAAAGAGCAAGCGTCCAAATGGAGCGACGCCGAAAAGAAAGAGAAAGAAACCCAGTTCAGGACGAAGGTTCAGGACTTTCAAAAACGCGCGCAAGACTTCAACCAAGAACTCCAGAAAAAACAGAAGGAGTTGGTCGACGAGTACATGAAGAAAATCTCCGTCGCGACGCAGACCGTCGCCGAAAAAGGAGGCGTCGCGCTCGTCGTCGACAAAGGAAGTGAACAGACCGTGAAGATCGTGATCTATAACAAGGATACGATCGATTTAACGGACCAGGTTGTGAAGGAGTTTGATCGCACGAACAAGTAGGACAGGCGGCGTTCCGCCGTTACTCCAGCGGGTACCCAGCCTTCCGCCATGCACGGATTCCTCCATTCATAGACCGTACGTGCTGATACCCCATCTGCCGTAGGGCGTCGGCCGCGAGCGCTGAGCGAAATCCGCCTCCGCAATAGAGCACGATCACAGCCTCCTTGTCAGGGACCACCGTTTCGATATCTCGTTCAAGAATGCCCTTTCCGAGATGGCATGCACCTCGAGCATGATCCACAGAAAATTCGTGATCCTCTCTGATATCGAGAAAATGAAACCGCTCTCCCCGGTCCAGGCTTGCCATAACCTCCTCAACGTGGCACTCGGTAATCCGTTTTCTTGCCTGCTCGACTAGCCGTAAAAACGCCGGATTGTGCTTCACCTCACCTCCTTAAAAAAGCGACACCTGCTCACCCCCAGGGCGGCGAAATGTTCGAGGAATGTCCATCGCCTGGTCATCAGAAAACCCGGCCCTTCGTTTCGATAGAGCGAATAACCGCTGGATCATCTCCCAATAATTGCCTTGGCCGACTTGCCGACGAAAAAATCGGCGCTCCGTGATGGCTCCCGACCGCACTTCACGCAGACGGCTCGTGATTTTTCCGATCCGTTCTGGAAAGGCCTGGCGCATCCGGTCCAGAAACACCGGCTCCACACTACCAGACAGTCTTAAGAGGCTGGAGGTTGCGGTGCAGGCTCCGGCATCATGCGCCCTGTCGAGTAAGTCGGCGATCATGTCCTCGTTCAAACCAGGAATAATCGGCGCGATTGAAATGCCGGTGGAAATCCCGGCATCGGCGAGCGTCTTCATGGTCGAGAACCGTTTTGTGGTCGACGGTGCCTGAGGCTCAACTTTCCTGGCCATCTCATCTGACGCAAAGGGAATACTAAAGTAGACCATCAACCAGGCCTCACGCTGTAGCTGCATCAGGACCTCAAGGTCGCGGAGAATCAACGCGCCTTTCGTGATAATCGCGACCGGATTCCGGTATTCCGCACAGACCTGCAGGCAGGTGCGGGTCAATCCATACTCTGCTTCAATCGGTTGATAACAGTCGGTGTTCCCTGAAAAGAGGATCAGCTCTCCACGCCAACCAGGTTTCTCAAAGTGCTGCCGAAGCAATCGTGGTGCATCTTCCTTCACCACAATCTTGCTCTCGAAATCAGTCCCTGCGCCGAATCCCCAATATTCGTGGGTCGGGCGCGCGTAACAATACGCGCAGGCATGAAAACAGCCTCGATAGGGATTGAGACTCCACCGAAATGGGAGATCCGGGCTGTCGTTCCGACTCAGGATCTCCCGTGTCTCGTCCGTATAGACCATCAAGTGTGGCGAGGCGGGGGGTTCCAGGAGTTCACGGTGACGGGATTCAAATGGATTCGGTGGATTGGCAATCTGCCGCATGGTCGACATCCTGTTCTTCATACCTAGTCGATGTCAATTCCAGATGGACGTCAGTAGTTCATGTCGGCTGCATCGGCAGTTCATTGACTCCCTGGAAATCAGGTGCTAGATTCCAACCGCTTTTGGAGGAACGATCGGTGTACGATCTCAAGGCTCTCCGCGAAAATCTCGATCCGATCCGTACCGTCCTTGGACGACGAGGGAACGATGTCCCATGGGATGACCTGCGCAAATTGAGCGAAGAACGCCGCACACACACCATGCAGGTCGAACAACTGAGACAGGAGCTCAACAAAGGCTCTGAAGAAGTGGCTCGGCTGCGCCGCGCCAAAGAGCCGGCCGACGAGGCCATGGCGGCCATGAAACGTTTGGGAGATCGCATCAAGGATGCCGAAGGAACTCTTCGAAACGCCGAAGAGGCACTGAGTGATGTCACCCTTCGCATCCCCAACCTCCCCCATGCTTCGGTCCCTGTCGGAAGCGATGCATCTGAAAACGTCGAAGTCCGACGATGGGGTACCATCCCGTCGTTTTCAACTCCACCCAAGCCCCATTGGGATATCGGAGAGGGGCTCGGAATCTTGGATTTTGATCGGGCGGCGAAGATTGCCGGGGCCCGGTTTTCTGTCATGACGGGAGCCGGGGCAAGGCTGGAACGGGCCCTGATCAACTTCATGCTCGACACACACACGACTCAACACGGGTATCGAGAGGTGGTGCCTCCGCTCATGGTCAATCGCCCATCGATGACCGGGACAGGCCAGTTGCCCAAGTTCGAAGAGGATCTCTTCCGGCTGAAAGATGAAGACTATTTTCTGATTCCCACCGCAGAAGTGCCGCTGACCAACCTCCATCGTGAAGAGACTTTGAGCGGAGACCGGTTGCCGCTTCGCTATACCGCCTATACGCCTTGTTTCAGGCGAGAAGCAGGCTCATACGGAAAAGACACGCGAGGCCTCATCCGGCTCCATCAGTTCAATAAAGTCGAACTCGTATCCTTCACGACCCCTGATCGATCATACGAAGAACTGGAGCGGTTGACAGGTCATGCGGAAATGATTTTGCAAAGCCTGGAACTTCCTTATCGCGTGGTCGCACTGTGCACCGGCGATATGGGATTCTCTTCCGCCAAGACCTATGATCTTGAGGTGTGGCTACCGTCTCAGCAACAGTACCGAGAGATTTCGTCTTGCAGCAACTTTGAAGCATTTCAGGCGAGACGAGCTGGCATCAAGTACCGATCTTCGTCAGGTGGGAAAAAAGACGCCAAGAGCGACTTTGTGCACACACTGAACGGTTCCGGTCTGGCCGTTGGAAGAACGTTGGTGGCGATCCTGGAGAATTTTCAACAGCCAGATGGGTCAGTGGAGATTCCCTCGGTGTTGCGGCCATACATGGGAGGGTTAGAAAGGATAGAAAAAGAATAAAGTCCTGTGGTTTCCTCACCTCGTTCTCCGTCGGTTCCCGGATTACATCACCCCGCCTTTTCGATGTGATTGGCTTTCCCGAGACGGCATTTTTTACCGTCGTTACATCAGACCTCCCACTCTCCTCTTCAGGCAGATCTGTTGAGCACGCCTCGTTTCGCTATTACCCCTGTGCTTGAAATTAATACCCTGGGCAATTTCCATCACCCTGCCTCTAATTATTCACACCTTGAATTGGCAATCCAACTCGTGTACAACCCCCCTCCTCTAAGACACCCTCATAGAAAAAGCAAATTACAACAAAGGAGTCGAGATGGGAGCACAGTGGTCCCTGAGTCAAGAGGAAGAAGACATGCATCGCCAGAGTCTGTTTCGAAAGGCGAGAAAGGGTGACGAGAAAGCCAAGCAAGAATTACAGGAAGTCTATGGCGTGCGATTATGGGCGGAGCATGAACGGGCAGAGTTGGTATATGAAAATCCCCGATACGCTGCCAGACGCGGTAAGCAGAAGGCTTGAAAGTACCTAGGCATTGATCGGGTAAGATTTGCAAGGAGATGTTCGCAGACTTTCGGAGACTGGGCGACATCGTCGCCTGCCTCCCTCAGAATCGGCACAACCTTACACCGGCATACGCTCAGGTGCCATTTCCACTTTGCAGCGCTACTTCAAAGGTAACCCCTCCCTCAACTTGCCTCCAGCAAGTTCGTTGCGTCCAGCACGAGCTGCATCATACACGCTATGAGCCCTGTACTATTGCATTAG
>JAOUHJ010000091.1 GCA_029865225.1 Nitrospira sp. | reverse complement strand
TCCAGGCCCTGCGCACGATCGAACAGCAACTCCCCTTCCCCTTGCGCGGACTGGATTCGGACAATGGGAGCGAGTTCATCAACGGGCATCTGGTCGCGTTCTGTCGGCGACACCGCATCCAATTCACGCGCTCCCGGCCCTATAAGAAAGATGATAACGCCCATGTCGAGCAGAAGAATTGGACGCATGTGCGCAAGCTCATCGGCTGGGATCGCTACGAGACCCTGGAAGCTCAGCAGGCACTCAATGCCCTCTATGCGGATCTGCGGCTGTTTCAGAATCTCTTTCAGCCGTCGCTGAAACTGCAGTGTAAAGAGCGGCGGGGCTCACGGCTGCTCCGGCGGTACGATGCGCCCCAGACGCCGTTTGCGCGGGTCCGGGCGAGCGCCGCCATCGACGCCGCCAAGGTGGCGGCCTTGGAGCGCCTCTTCCAGCACACGGATCCCTTTGTCCTCGCGCAGCGCATTGGGCAGCATCTGGATCGCTTGGTGACCCTCCGCAGCCGAGTCTCGCTGGCCGGTCCTCGATCGGGCGCCCGGTGGCGCGGCTGGACCTTCAGTCCACGAGCGCCGCAGTCTCGGGTCGCCTCGGCCGAAACGTTGGCACCCATAATTGGCCCAGGAGCCACGATCGGCTCGGCAGGCAAGGCAACGGTAGGGGGGAATGCAGGTCCGACACCTCATCCCCGTCCCGGTAAGAATTTCAAATGACGCAACGAGGAGGCCTTGGGTAAGAAATTCAGATGGCTTGATAGGTGGCTGGGGTGACCGCTTCCGGCGCTTTCGATGTGGTCGAAAAACAAGTCTCAACTACCCGGCTGATGGAGGAAAGGACAACTCCGTCAATTCGACATGCTCAATCCCTCGTTTGACAAGTGAAGAGATATCCAACATCCGCTCGACTTTCAGCACATCGTCGATCCGCGTTTTGGTGCTGGGATGGGGTGGGACAAAGAGCTTGCAGCAGTCCTGGTCTGGCTCGATAGAAATGTCGTAGGTGCCGATATGTTGTGCCTCATCAATGATCTCGCGTTTGTCCATTCCGATGAGTGGCCGGAGAATCGGGAATTCGGCCGCCTCCTCAACGGCGCAGAGGTTCTGAGGAGTTTGTGAAGCCACTTGCCCAAGACTATCGCCGGTTATGAGTGCCCAGCAGTGTTCCCTTCTCGCCAATTCTTCAGCAATTCGTACCATCATCCGTCGATAGAGCACCACCCGAAATGGGGCGGGTGCAGTCAGGACAATCTCCCGTTGGATTTCTCCAAAGGGAACGACATAGAGTCTGGAGTTGTACTGATAGGCGGTAAGGATGCTCGCGAGCTCCCGGACCTTTTCTTCGGAGGCTCGACTGACTAGAGGGCGGCCAGAAAAATGAACGAAGCTCGCTTGGCAACCACGCTTGATCATGCGATAGGCCGCGACGGGTGAGTCGATGCCTCCGGAAAGCAAGCAGGCAACTTGGCCGCTGACGCCGACCGGCATGCCACCAGGCCCCTCGTGCTTTTCTGCTGAGCAGAATACTTCTTTTGATAAGAGTTCGACGTACACGGTCAAGTCAGGGGTTTTTAAACTGACTTTCTTGTCGGTTTTGTTGCAAATGGCGGCACCAAGCTCTCGCTCGATATCCATTGAGGTCAGCACCAGCCGTTTATCTGCTCGTCTTGCGGTAACTCTGAACGTAGAAAATGAGTGCTGCTTGATCTCCTCTAGGACAGCAGTTGTGAGAACGTCAAGGTTTGGATTGGAGAGCTGGAGGGGGATCACTTGGCCGAGCGAAAAGTTCGCAATACCGCAAACACGTCGCAATCGCGCTCGAACGACCTCTGGAGCCACTGCCAGAGGGAGTCGAATGCGGATCCGACTGTGGAGGTTCTCAACCTGCCTGACTCCAAGATCTTGGAGAGCTGTTCGAATGTTATGGATCAGACAACGCTCGAATGATTCACGATTCCGGCCCTTGAGGGCGAGCTCATGATAGTGAACAATGGCGCATCTCATATCGTTCGTAGCGCCTCGTTCACGAAGTGTGAAGCATAGGCAAGCGGCGATGGATGTCTCATTCTCGTCAGTGAGATACGCTTCACAGGAAATGATTCACGCGCCGAGCGATTCGAGGAATCGTTCGGCGTCGATGGCAGACATACAGCCGGTTCCGGCTGCAGTCACGGCTTGGCGATAATGAGCATCTGACACGTCGCCTGCGGCAAAGACTCCGGGAACGCTTGTCGCGGTACCATGGGTTGTGAGGAGGTAGCCGGTCTCACTCATCTTAAGTTGTCCTGTAAAGAGTGTCGTATTGGGACGGTGGCCAATGGCTAAGAAGAGACCGGCACAGGGCAAATCCCACTCTTTGCCGGTGACGACATTTCTAAGCCGGACACCCGTGACAACATCCTGTCCCAGCACATCTTTGACGACACCATTCCAAATAAATGCGATCTTCTCATTCTTCACTGCTCGATCTTGCATGATCCGAGAAGCTCGCAGTTTGTCACGACGATGGATGACCGATACCTTGCTGGCAAACTTGGTGAGAAACGTGGCTTCCTCCATCGCACTATCTCCGCCACCCACGACGACGAGTTCCTTGTCCTTGAAGAAAAATCCGTCGCATGTCGCACAGCTGGAGACACCGTGGCCCCACAAACGTTTTTCGTTGGGAAGACCGAGCGTAATCGGCGAAGCACCGGTCGCAATGATCAGCGTCTTGGCTTCCAGGGTTTCTTCGTCATCCACGACGACTATAAAAGGGCGAGTCTTTAGATCCACAGATGTGACATCGCCAGTCTTAAACACCGTCCCAAACCGTGCTGCCTGGGTCCGCATTTCTTTCATCAGATCAGGGCCCATGATGCCCTTGGCGAATCCAGGATAATTCTCAACTTCGGTCGTCGTCGTCAGTTGGCCACCTGCCTGCCACCCCTCGATAAGAAGTGGAGACAAATTGGCTCGTGCTGTATACACGGCAGCAGTGAGTCCCGCAGGACCTGAGCCGATGATCACAACGTTGTGCATGATGTGTGACTCTATCACAGGGCAGGAAGCTGAGGGTAGAACGATGTTGCACAATTCATGGAGATACTGAGCAGGTCGTGAAATAGTGCATGTTCTATCCGCTGATTCATCATGAAATAGGGCATTTGTGAGTTTCTGCTCGAAATGAGTACGCACTATTTAGTGCTCGGCTGAGCAAATCAGTCCGGTGGCGGTCTTGACTCTTGCGGCCTTTGGCTTGAGGCCTCTCTATTTCAAGGCGAGCTTGCGTATCAGAGAGACCGGAAAGATGTATACAACTGGCGAACGGACTTCGCCAGACTGCGAGGGGCCCTCGTGCCGTCAAGCACATAGTCTGCCAGGCGACGTTTCTTCGCGAGTGGCATCTGGCTCTTGATCCGACGTAGGGCTTCAGCTCTCGTAAGCCCGTTGCGTTTCTTGAGTCGGGCGATTTGAGTTTCCTGATCAGCTGTGACAATGATAGTCTTATCCACACGCTTGTCGATACCGGCTTCAAAGAGGAGGGGAACGTCGTAGACCACGACGGCCTTCGGATCATTCTTGGCAACTTGTCTTGTCAGCCGTTGTTGTTCGCGGGCGACACGAGGGTGGATGATCCGTTCAAGTTGGCGCAGTTTCGTCCGATTCTGGAAGACGATCTGACCAAGGGCCTGTCGGTCGATCGTCTTGTCAGGGTGTAGAATATCGGCTCCAAAGTAACGAACACTCTCGCGCCAGGCTGGTTTCCCTGGCTGTACCACGTCTCGTGCCAATGCATCGGCATCGATCACAATGGCGCCGCATTGTTTGAACAGCTTCGCCACGGTACTTTTCCCGGTAGCCACACCACCAGTGAGTCCAATCACAATCATGACGGCGGAGCTTATCATGTGGCATACCAATCAAGAAACTGCGATTGACATCCCCAGTTTCTAGCGAGTATGAGTTTCTTCATGCAGCAGGTATTTCTCATGGCGATCGGCTTCTGGCTCGTGGGAACGGGGTTAGGTGTCGCCGAGACAGAACTGAGGGTGTCCACCGCACGAACGATCACCGTCGCAGCAGACGGTTCGGGGGATTTCTCGTCGATTCAAGAAGCCGTCGACAGTGCCGGGAAAGGCGACACTGTGCTGATCAAGGCGGGGGCCTATGCTCAAGACCTCACGATTCATAGTAAGGAAAAGATCAGAATCATCGGTGAGGGAGTGGATCGAGTTGTTCTACAGGGCCGCGGTGAGATGGTTGGTGTCCTGCATATCGGAAAATGGCCCTATGGGGCCACGGACATCGAGATCAGCGGTCTTACGATCAATGAACATGGTGGCCACGCGCTCGGAATATTCAATGGAAAAGGCATCACCCTACGGCAGGTTCATGTGAAAGGCATGGTATTCGGCCAGCAGGTCCAAGATGTCAGAATCGAAGACTGTGTGATCGGGGGGAGCGAGACAACGGGTATACACTTTTCTGATTCTCAGGCTGTTCTGATCGGGAATGTCATCCATGACAACGATCATGGGGTCAATGTGACTGGAAGGTCCTCGGTTCGTCTTGAGCGTAATATCATCACCGGAAATCTGTTCGAGGCAGTCGTCATTACTGATCAGGCGACGGCGGTCTTGATGAACAATACTCTCGTGAAGAATGGTGGAGGAGCGTCGTTCCTCGGTATGTCTATCAGCGAGGTCTCGGGAAACATTGTCAGCTTGAACAAGGTTGGCCTGCTGATCGCACCATCGAGTCAGACCAAGACCTCGTACAATGCCTTGTTCAATAGTGAAGCCGACTTCATGATGCCCGGCTCACCGAATCGTCCCGCCCCTGAACTGAAGGTCGCCACGGATGTCACTGCCGATCCGAGGTTTGTCGATGCGGAGCATGATGACTTCCGCCTCAGGTCCGATACGGTACTCCTTAATCGCGGCGGATTTCGCTATCTTGGAGCGCTCCCTCCGATTCAGCCTTCTTTATCTAAACACCCATAATCCTTTAAAACCAACTAGATAGACAATGGCTACCCCACTGGGAGGAATGCGTATGGTATGCTTTCTCAATGGTGGGCTGACTTCCGGGTGAGTTGCCTCAAGTCTCAGAGCATTCGCGCCGACAAGGAATCAACCAGGAGGTTCCCTGTGGCTAGCTTCCGGAGCAATCTTGAAAAACCGTCAGGTGAGGGAATTCCTTCCCTCATGGATATGGAGTCCGGTAAGCTCGTCGGAGCGGTATTGCCCATGTCTGAGCAGGCCCAGATCCAGATGCGCAATAGCATCGAAGTGATCGAATACCTCCTAAATCAGGAACGTGTCGTCTGGAGCTGAGCCTTCGAGCCGTATTTCCCACCTTCCCTGCCTCCAGGTACACAAGGAAATCGAGTCCTTCAGCCCTCCCTCTTCAGACTGTTCGAAACAATTCGAGTGGGTTCTCCGATATTTTCCCAAGCGATAGACCTCAGTCCGAAGCCTCAAGAGACCGATGAAGGAATGAGCAGAGTTCTCTATCGACTGAGCGCGGCTTGATTCCTGCGGCGAGCAGGTTCATGGTGCGCAGCTTCGGGATATACGCATTCTATTGATTGGGGTCGTATGGGAAAAGCACGACGGACGGCTGGGCATTCGAAAGGCTCTCGAGGGGCTGAGCGACAACGGCTCGACGAAGATGCGGCCCGCAAACAACATTGGAAGCGGTGGGGGCCATACCTCAGCGAGCGTGCTTGGGGAACGGTCCGCGAAGACTACAGCCCCCATGGAACTGCCTGGGAATCCTTCCCCCATGACCATGCTCGGTCACGCGCCTATCGTTGGAACGAGGATGGACTCGCCGGCGTCTCTGATCGTCATCAATATTTGTGCTTTGCGATTGCACTTTGGAACGGGCAGGATCCTATTCTGAAGGAACGACTATTTGGGCTGACAGGTAATGAGGGCAATCATGGAGAAGATGCAAAGGAATACTATTTCTATCTAGATTCAACGCCTACCCATTCATATATGAAGTATCTGTACAAGTATCCCCAGAAAGAGTTTCCTTATGCAAAGCTCGTCGAGGAGAGTCGACGTCGTCAACGGGGAGATCTTGAGTATGAGCTGATTGATACCGGCGTCTTTGAAGAACATCGGTATTTTGATGTGGTTGTGGAGTATGCAAAGGCAACACCGGAAGAGGTACAGATCCGGATACAGGTGGCCAACCGTGGTCCAGATCCTGCCGTACTCACATTGCTCCCTACATTGTGGTTCCGGAATACCTGGTCGTGGGGACTGGATGCACGGCGACCCAGAATGCGTCAAGGAACACCGATCAATGACTGGAGTGTGATCGAATTGAATCACGAGTACTACGGTGAACGCCGGCTGTGGTGTGAACGAAAACCCACGCTGCTTTTTACCGAAAATGAGACAAACTCCCGACGACTATACGGCGATCAAGAGGGTGCCAAATATGTGAAAGACAGTTTTCATGATTATGTGATCAGGGGCCAAACTGATGTGGTCAACCCTGAGAAGTTCGGCTCTAAGGCAGCCGCGCATTATGTATTCACGTTGGCGCCAGGGAAATCCGACGTGGTCCGCCTACGCCTCACCAATGAAACAGGGTTGGGTGGTTTCACGGCAGCGACGTGCGATCGCCTTTTCGCACAACGGATTCAGGAAGCCAACGAATTTTATGATGAACTGGCGCCACCAGATCTCTCCGAGGACGCGAAGATGGTCCAGCGGCAGGCATTTGCTGGATTGCTGTGGAGCAAACAGTTCTACCACTATGACCTCAAGCGTTGGCTGGTTGGAGATCCCGGTATGCCGGACCCTCCTTCCGAACGTCTGCGCGGACGGAATTCAGACTGGACACACCTATACAATGCCGACGTCATCTCGATGCCTGACAAATGGGAGTACCCTTGGTATGCCGCGTGGGATTTGGCTTTCCATTGCATCCCTTTAGCCCTGGTCGATTCGACCTTTGCCAAGGAACAGCTGATTCTGATGCTGAGGGAATGGTACATGCACCCGAACGGTCAGATCCCGGCCTATGAATGGGCGTTTGGCGACGTGAATCCTCCTGTTCATGCCTGGGCGGCCTGGCGTGTCTATAAGATCGAAAAGAAGCGGAAGGGGGTCGGCGATCGGGTCTTTCTGGAGCGCGTATTTCACAAGTTGCTCTTAAACTTTACCTGGTGGGTCAATCGAAAGGACGCCGAGGGCAAGAACATCTTCCAGGGCGGATTCTTAGGGCTCGACAACATCGGTGTGTTCGATCGCAGCGCACCACTGCCGACCGGGGGTCATATTGAACAGTCTGATGCGACCAGCTGGATGGGAATGTACTGTCTGAACATGTTGTCGATTGCCCTGGAGTTGGCGCGTGAGAACCGTGCCTACGAGGATGTCGCCAGCAAGTTTTTCGAGCACTTCGTCTATATCTGCAGAGCGATGAATAACATCGGAGGAGAGAAGATCGAATTGTGGAATAGGGAAGACGGGTTTTTCTATGACGTTCTCCACTTGCCGGATGGGCGAACCTTTCCTCTCAAAGTTCGTTCTCTTGTGGGACTCATCCCCCTATTCGCCGTTGAAACGCTGGATTCGGAGTTGATCGATAGACTGCCGCGGTTCAAGCATCGAATGCAGTGGTTCATCGAAAATCGGCCAGATTTCAGCGCGCACGTCGAGACGCAGTCGCGTGACGGCGAAGTGCGAAGGTTTTTGTCCCTGGTCAATCCGACGCGACTCAAGTCGGTGTTACGCTACATGCTGGATGAGGAGGAGTTTCTATCTCCCTATGGCATCCGTGCCCTGTCTCGCTACCACAGGGACCGTCCCTACGTGCTGTCACTCATGGGCAACGAGTATCGAGTGGACTATGAACCGGCTGAGTCGAGGACAGGTTTATTTGGTGGTAACTCGAATTGGCGCGGTCCGATTTGGTTCCCGGTCAACTACCTGTTGATCGAATCGCTCCAAAAGTTCCACTATTTTCTCGGAGAGGCCTACAAGGTCGAGTACCCGGTTCGAAGCGGCCGATATGTTTCATTGAACGAGGTGGCTTCCGAGCTCTCACGCCGGCTAACACATCTCTTCCTACGTGACTCAACTGGTCGACGTCCTGTCTTTGGCAACACCGAGACGTTTCAGGAAGATCCGTTCTGGCAGGATGCGATTCCATTCTACGAATACTTTCATGGAGATAACGGGGCCGGTCTCGGGGCCAGCCATCAGACAGGATGGACCGGGCTTGTGGCCAAGCTAATCCAGCAATCCGGCGAATAAGATACAATCCAGATTTTCTGTAGTCTCACGCATCCGAATCCTTGTTCGACCCGACGCGAGAACCTGACGAAGGCCTCGCTCAACAAACATGGACGGCTGATTCTGGTGCATCCATGGAAGCAGTGAGCTGATGAGGATAGGACCGCAAGATTGTCAGAATTTGCACCGTGGGCTCAGTCTTGAATGGTTGGAAACAAATGGACGTGGCGGATCGTCCTCAGGGACTGTAGCGGGCGCCAACACACGTCGGTATCACGCCCTGTTGCTGACAGCGCCCCATACCGAGAGCAATCGGTATGTGCTCGTCAATCACGTCGAGGAATGGCTCCAGATCGGAGGTGAGGAATACTCCCTCTCGACGAACGTGTACCCCGGAGCCGTTCATCCAGATGGATATCGTCACTGCCATTCCTTTTCATCCACACCATGGCCAACCTGGTTGTTTAGGTATCAGAGCACAATCTGTCGGCGTGAAATTATCCCTATCTACGGCCGAGACCTTGTCATCCTACGATGGACTCTCATGGAATCACCGAATCAGACTGCCACTCTCAGGGTACGGCCGATGTTGACGGGTCGTGACTATCACGCGCTCCATCACGAAAACGGACAACTCTCCGCCGCCTTCCTCATGCCCTCAGCAGGACAAGTTGTTTGGCAACCTTATGCCGGTCTCCCGCCCGTGTACAGCTTCCACACGGGGACCTATCGTCATGCCGCTGACTGGTATCGGCATGTACAGTTTCCCCTGGAACAGGAGCGAGGGCTTGAGTATGAGGAAGACTGGTGGTCACCAGGGGAGTTCCTATTCGAGTTGATAGTTGGGGAGGAACACACGCTAGCTTTCACCAGCGATGCTATTGATAGCCTTGATGTTATGGCACTCATCTCCCGTGAACGCGCGCGACGCACGCAGCTGCAAGAAACCGCACAGGCCACTGACTCATTGGTGGAGGCATGTCGGCTCGCGTCCGAAAGCTTTTTGGTCCAACGAGAGACGAGGCAGACGGTGATCGCCGGCTATCCCTGGTTTACCGATTGGGGTCGAGATACGTTCATATCACTCCCTGGACTGTGTCTTGTGACGGGGCGGTATGAAACTGCCTGGCGCATCATCGAATCATTTTCCGGTTATGTTTCAGAGGGGATGATCCCCAATCGCTTCCCTGACAGCGGGAGCGACCAGGAATACAACACCATCGATGCCTCGCTCTGGTTCATTTATGCCGTCGATCGATACCTTGCCTATAGCAACGACCTACCACGCGTCCAAGCTGTCGCCTGGCCCGCGATCAAACAGATTCTCGATGGGTATCGAGAAGGTACGCGATACGACATCCATATGGACATCGATGGACTCATTACAGGTGGAACACCAGGCACTCAGCTTACTTGGATGGATGCGAAAGTCGGCGACTGGGTGGTCACGCCACGCCATGGAAAACCGGTTGAGGTGCAGGCGTTGTGGATGAGGGCGTTGGACATCGGACTACGACTGGCGACACAGTTCCTGGAAGCTACTTACGCCAAGAGATGCCGCCAAGATAGGGCACGAGCTCTCGAATCCTTCCGTACGAGATTCTGGTATGAAGATGGCCAGTATTTGTACGATACGATCGATGGACCGGCCGGGAGTGACACCTCAATACGTCCAAATCAGATGTATGCGATCTCCCTCTGTGATGACCTTGTAACTAGGGATCAGGCCGTACGTGTTCTCAAGATCGTTACGGACCATCTCCTCACGCCTGTAGGGTTACGAACTCTGTCTCCGCATGATGCTAAATATTGCCCACGATACGAAGGTAGCCCGATGAAACGAGATCATGCGTATCATCAAGGAACTGTCTGGCCGTTTCTTTTCGGTCCTTTCATAACCTCCTGGATGAAGACCTTTGGATTAACGTCTGAGAACCAAAAGGTGGCCCGGTCATTTCTCAACGGTTTAGAGGAGCATGTACAAGAAGCCTGCATCGGGCAGATCTCTGAAATCTTCGACGGCGACGCTCCTCACCATCCTCGGGGCTGTCCTGCCCAAGCCTGGTCTATCGCCGAACCTCTACGTGCAATGGTCGAGGATCTTGGGGCGTCGATTCCAAGAGTCCCTACCAAGTCGACACAAACCTAAAATCTCAGCGCGCCTGGCGGATCAACGAGTCCACTCACATCTGGCGATCTTGACAGCGTTTCCCATGCAGCCGTACTGTGAGGATGTCTTAAGGTGGAAAAGGGGGGGAACTGTCATGAGGCAGCGAGATAGATGCACACGAGTTGAGCGGCTTCTTATAGCTGGAATGCTGACAACCGGTGTCTTGAGCTCGGCGATGCCTCAGGTCGGTTCGGCAGAAGATCTCCCCAGAGAAGCCACCTTGCCGCTTAGCCTCGCCAACAAGGCGACGCAGGCGGCGGTCGAAGCCTGTAAGAAAGATGGATATCGAGTCAGTGTGTCCATCGTCGATCGTAACGGCGTACTGCGCGCGATGGGACGCGCCGATGGAGCAGGGCCACATACGGTTGATAGCAGTCGGAAAAAGGCCTACACAGCCGTGAGTATCCGTCGCCCGACCAGCGAACTGGCCGATCTGATCATAAAAGTCCCGACGCTTGAGGCGCTTCGAGATATGAATAGTGAGATCCTGATTTTAGGTGGAGGCCTTCCCATCGAGATCGGCGGAGATGTGGTAGGCGGGATCGGAGTCGGTGGAGCACCAGGTGCTCATCTCGATGATGCCTGCGCGCAGCAGGGACTTGATGCAATCGGCGCCACTCCCAAGGTTTCTACGCCCAAGTGAGCATTCTCGCACGGACTCTTATTCTCGGGAGTGCACTGTTGCTCAGTGTAGGGTGCAATAGTAATACGCCCGAACCAGCATCTGCAGAACTAGATTCTGCGCGACTTCGATTAACCATCATCAGAATGGCCACCGATCCGTTCCTCCAGCGGTTCAATCTCACCATGAAGGTCCAGGGAACAGCAGGCTGTGCCTCATCAACCGAGTTGTTTCCCGATACTGGTTATGCGGGGCGGAGGAATGTCTATCAGGCAGCCAAGGGCATGGTGTACGTCGTAGGAGAGTACGACGCACGAGTCATTGATTCCCAGACCTGTCGAACGAGTCTTTCGGAGTTTCGGCACCTCGATCGAGAGGTGATTTTCCTTGGTAGCTTCGACCAGGATGACGAACACCGCTGGAGGTATTTCCCATCCTTCCAGCGTCCGGAACTACCGTTTGTAAAGCGCTAAGATCATGCAACAAGCGATCACCGGATATCATCAAGATGAATATGGAGATTGGGTCGCTGAGTTAGCCTGTGGCCATGGACAACACGTGCGTCATCAACCTCCATTTTTCAATCGTCCTTGGGTGGTCGGCGAGATCGGACGAAACGAGCATCTCGGCACGTATCTGAACTGCAAGAAGTGCGAGGAGCCGGCTGAGCTGGTACCTCCAGGTTAATCCCGGACACTTCCGTAGCTATTCCTTTTCAACGCAGTTTATTGTCTTGGTAAACATGATTCTCAATAAGATATAGGGCGATAGCAGTGCGTATCCCTGTGAGATCTGAATGAAGGGTGCGAAATAATAGGTCTTGCATAAGAAGATCGTTCTTCTGCATCATCACAAGGAACAAGATCCGTGCATGTGTGATCACTAATCCGGCACGGCGATGAAGGGTCCGATTACACCGCGTCCTAAGTTTAGAGCCGTTCGGATCTCTTGACAGAGCTTGTTCGTTTATCTGAGAACCGTTGTCACATTCTACACGGTAGCTCTCTCATGAGAGAGCCCTTCATGCTGACTCAACGATACCAGGTTGCCGTACTCTTTGGACTAGTAGTCATTATTGGTTGCTACCTGCTGCTGCCGTTGGGTGTGTCGTACCTTCTGGCACAGAAGCTTCGGGATTTCGGGTACAGCCATGTGATCCTGCAATTGAGCTATCCCGGGTTGAAACAGATCCGTGTTCCGGTGCTCTCATTCCAGGAGGATTGGGGTGAGGAGCAATTGATCGTCTCGTTGATGAATACAGAGATTCAGTACGATCTATCACAGTTACTTCAGGGGCGAACAAGTCGGATCGTGCTTCGAGAGGCGACGGTCCAGATCCTGAACACTCCTACGACGGGGCGACTCCAGGAAGATGGGAGATCATCCGAAGAGGTTGATGACGACGCATCACTATTGAGCCTCATCACCGCCGGTGATCTGTTGAGAAGCTTACCGATCCTCCCTTTCGAGGAATTGCAGCTTGATCATCTCAGCTTCTTTCGGGAACAGGCGACGGGTCCGCTCCGTAGGGTGACGATCGCCGGAAGCCTGACGTACAGTAACCGAGAGTTGGGTGGTCATCTCTCGTTTCGGGGTCTTGATACTGCCTCCTACGGACTCGTGGTCGTGGGAAATTCCGCCAGCACGTGGTCTGCGATCCTTTCCTCCCAACGACCTCATGCTTCTCCGATTGTGGCATGGCAATCTCAAGCCCAGCCGAGCGGTTCGCAGATTCAGGTCAATGGCCGTCTGCAGGTCAACGTGCAGGAACTTGCTCCATTTATCGCGCTGTTGGTTCCCATCGGCCCAGAATTGGAAAAGGTCACAGGTCACATCGCGATCGATTGGGCAGGAAAGGCTGAAGCCGATACCACTCTTGATTCTCTGGACCAGGATGCGCAAACACATCTGGCAGGGAATATTCAAGTCAATGCCACGCTGCCAGGCCTCAAAGGGGTCGCGAAGGATATCGCGTTGGAGTACGAAGGGACATTTGCGGGGAATGCCTCCCAGCTCGAATGGGTGATGAATCCTGGTGTTCTGCTCACGGCGACCCTCAATACACAACCGCATATCATCCCTGAAATGATTCGGGTGGTTCTCCCTCACGGTGAGCAACCCGTGCGGATGGAAAATAAGAAACCCGTACAAGGTACCTTACGCTGGAGGGAAACCCCTGCACGAGTGAGCGTTCAGGGGCCGTTAAATATTAGTTACGGCCAGACGACAGGTCCGGTGGTCGCACAATTCCAAACCACGCGTGCGGAAGGGGTCGGACAGGAGTTGGTCCTGGTTGAAGGAACCTATGATCTAGAGGGGATTCTTCCCAAAGCCATGACCGACGTCCTCTCAGCCAAAGAAGCGGTGGGCGGTGTTCGAGGTACCATCAAGTTGAGCGGGACGCAGGTAGGGGGGGTTCTGTTGCCAGCATCTTCAGTGACGGTGAAACAGGTTAGCAAGGGGACAACACACATTCCAGGTCTCATGCTAGAGCTTTCCGAGCCCATGGCGGTTGAGTGCGATGTGAAGGCGATCCGCTGTAGCGGCGGGCCAATGACGGCAACGGTTCAGGTACCGACGTTAAGAATAGGAGGCCGGAACGTTCATACCACGCAAGGGCTGTTGCGCCTGGAAAGGGCGCAAACAAGAGGGGACGAATGGCAGGCACAAGGGACCTTCTTAGTCGATGGCGTGCGTCTGGATTCTCATTCTTTGGCGCTTGCTCCAAGTATGTGGAGTCTTGAGTTCGCTGCCGATCATGTTGGCGTGAAGGCAGATCTTCGTGTCGATCTGCCGGTACGCACCGAATTCATTACGGCGAAGATCGAACAGCCGTACCGAGGGAAACAAGGGACGCTGCATGGAATGGTTGGTCCGTTCACATTTAACAGTGCTGACGGTCGGCTCAGCAAAATCGTGACTGGGCTTCCCCCATCTACCGATGTCGTTGACGGAACATTTCGTGGGACCGTGGACGCCTCCTGGTCCGGTGGCCTGGGTGAGGCATCGAACGAAATGAAAATTACTGCAGCCGCTGCTGAATTCGTGAGCCAGAACCTGTCAGGATATTACTCCGACTATGTGATGAAGGGTCTGAGCACGACGATGAATGTGCAGATGGATGGACCTGAATCCCTTGCCATGGTTCAACCGGCGTCCATTCTGGTAACATCGATACGCAGTGGTGTTGATATCTCCAATCTGGGAGCGCTCTACCAGATCCATTGGCGCTTTCTCGATGAATTGCCCATCATTGAGATAAAAGATTTTCAGTGTGATGTTCTCGGAGGTCAAGTCACGACTCCCGGTCTTATGGTACAACTAAACAAGCCACCGTTTTCGACGACTTTTTCCCTGCACAATCTGGATCTTGCAAGAATTCTTAGTGTGGAACAGCAGCGAGGGCTGCAGGGAACGGGAATACTCAACGGGACGGTTCCGGTGACATTTACATCCAGCGGAGTGAGCGTGAAAGATGGACAGGTTGAGGCACAGCCTCCAGGGGGTGTATTGCGGTATGTCTCCGAGTCCGCAACAGCTAAGGGTACCTCGGATTCAGACCGCCAACTCCAGCTTGTCGAGGAGGCACTGAACAACTTTCATTATTCGCTGTTACGAGTCGGAGTGAGATACGAAGAGACCGGGACCTTGAATTTGAGTGCTCGTCTTGAAGGGAAGAACCCCGACTTGAAGAACACACCTCCGATTCATTTTAATTTGACGGTACAGGAGCACATTCCGACGTTGCTGAAGAGTCTGCGCCTGGTGGAAGATATCCAAGGGTCTATCGAGAGAAAGTATGGGCGATTATGACCATTATGAGGATGACTATGCGGAGTAGAGTGATGCTGTTCAGTGTTGAGATGCTGCTGTCGGGAGCTCTACTCATCAGCCTGGAAGCCTGTGCTCCTCGTGTCGAAGTGGCGCCGTCGGACAAGCCGATTACCATCAATCTCAATGTCAAAATTGATCATGAAATTCGTCTAAAAGTAGACAAAGAACTCGATGATGTCATCTCGAAGGACAGTGGATTGTTTTAGGTGATGGAGGGAACGATGCGGAGGGTAATATGGGGCCTCGCAATGTGTATCGCGGTCATTGTGCTGACAACGGCATCGGTCGTTTCCGCATTGTCGCTGGACGAAGCCAAAGCCAAGGGTTTGGTCGGGGAGCGGCCAACCGGGTATCTAGGGGTGGTGAACGGTTCCAACGCGGAGGCTCAGGCACTGATTGCGGATATCAATCAAAAGCGGCGGCAAGCCTATGAAGACATCGCCAAGCGTAATCGAACGCCGGTGAAGACGGTTGAGACGTTGGCAGGAGAGAAAGCGATCCAGAGCACCAAACCAGGACATTTCATTGAAGGCCCGGGCGGATGGATCAAGAAATAACCGCTACCCGTAGCGGTCGTTTTTCCACGGGAGTGCGGTATTAGAGTACCCACGAACCTCCCAGAACCCCTTTTCGTCTTTATCCGAAAACGTAATCTCCTTCACCCACTTTGCCCCCTTCCAGGCATACCGTTTCGGGACGATGACACGAACCGGTCCGCCGTGTTCACGCGAAAGCGGTGTGCCGTTCCAGCTGTGTGCGAGCAACACATCCTCATCATCACAGGCCTCTAGCGGTAAGTTGGTCGTATAGTCATCGTAGGACTTAAAGAGGACAAATCGAGCAAGCGAGAGAGGGCGCACGACCGCCATCAGCTGCCTGAAACTCACACCTTCCCAGTCATTGTCGTATCGGCTCCAGGATGTGACACAGTGAAAATCTGATCGGTGTTGAAACTGCGGTTGTGCCAAGAATTGTTCCCATGTCCAAGTCAGAGGAGTCGTGATGAAGCCTGCGACGGTCAACCGCCAGTCGCTCACCGGAATGTCAGGCTTGAACCCAAGATCTAATATGGGAAAGGTCTCAACAAGATGTTGCCCCGGCGGCAACCGGTCATCCCCCTCATAAAAGACTTCACGCTCTTCCCCACCACGTCGTGCTTTTGCCCACTGTTCTTTCGTCTTCGT
>JAOUHJ010000156.1 GCA_029865225.1 Nitrospira sp. | reverse complement strand
CTCTAGTCTTCATTTCTGCTCAGCGTCCAGGTCCAACGCAACCGTCAATGCAGATGACGCTTCGTACTCCTCCCCTCGATCGAGACCGCTCTCCGTCTTGCCGCGCCTGTTCTTCCACATGATCCAGGCCTGCTCGAGCGGATCTCTGTGGGGACAAGAGCGACAGCCATTCCTGCGTCGCTGTCCCGAAACACCACAAGGCTCAAATAGCGTGGAGGCCCCCCGCCCTGTTCGAGCGACGGATCCGTCCCTGGTTCTCCTAATCTCCTCTCGGATTGTTCCGCTGGCGTGATCTGGCACTCAAACTGCAAAGCCATACTGTAATGCGCTGGAGCGAGGCATCGCATCTCACCTCCCACCAGGAGGGGCCCTATGCTGACGCACCACGAGACGGATGATCGCGTGCTGGAAGTCATTGTCCGATCGCCCGACAGGATGCTCGATGAGGTGGCCCTTGAGTGCCCGGATCTCACGTGGAACCAAGTCTTCATCGCCATCGATCGTCTCAGTCGTGAGGGCACGCTCTCTCTGAAGCCCAAAGGGCGAGGACTCTATACGGTGCGGCTCTCGAACCAGGCCCTTCACCAAGCAGGCCAACCTGCTCACGGTTGAGACGCACTCGTCACAGGGACAATGGAGAAGGCTCCCTCGCTAAGGGAGCGGGTTGACGGAGGCGAGATCCCTATCTTTCAACTGGCTGTGGAGAGTGGGCGCAGCAACTCCCCCATCTCCATCGAAAATGGTCCTAGACCGATCGGCTGCTGACGCATAGAGATGCAGGTGACCAGGAGGCATGCGATGCCATTCAAAAAGAAAACTCCGAGTCCGACGAGACGACGCCAACCCCGCAGTCGTGCGACGAAGGCTGTGGCGAAGAACACGACGGAATCCGGACTCAGCCTCCGGTTGGACGAAATGATGGAGCGGGTCGATATTGTGCTGCCGGAGGTGACAGCGCGGGTCGCGGCGTTGGAGCATCTGCTGCTGGAGCTGAAACTGTGCACACACGACGACCTGCGTCGCGCGCGGCAGTTCGTGCGCGAACAGGAGGCGTAACCCGCATTATTCACGAGCACTTCTGCTGCAATCGTCCGTCTCTGCGAGCCGAGACCGGGCTGATCAGCTGCTCTGGGGAGAGTGGAGTTGCGAGTTTCGGGTTTCATGTTTCGCGTTGTCAGGAAAGATGATCTGAAAACTCGAAATCCGAAACATGCTCCATGGCATGCGATTTCGTGACGAACCGTCATGAATAATGTGGGTTAGGGTCTCGGCTGGCGGCGAGATAAGTGCTGAGTTAGACCGCTCAAGTCTCAGAAGGAGCTGAGCGATGAATGGGCGGGGCGGGGCGGAGCATCAAGAATCACGCTGCGCCTGGGAGGATAACCACAATTCCCCTCGGGATTGGAGGTGAATCAGCAGCGCACGGATCGGCGCTCAGTTCGCCGCAATACTCTGCCTGCACCGAGAGAGGGAACAGCGCCCATCAACGCGTTCTGTTCCGTAGTGGGGACAGAGACGGCGCACTCCGCGCGTGAATGAAAGGACGGACGTCGATGAACTTACAACCGTTGCATGATTGGGTCTTGATCCGGGCTGGCGAACCGACGGAGAAGAGCGTCGGCGGCATTATCATCCCGGACAGCGCACAAGAGAAACCGGAGGAAGGAGAGGTCCTTGCCGTGGGGGCTGGCCGCTTTGTCGAGGACAAGGATTCGAAGGACAAGGTCAAGAAGAAGACCTTTGTGAAGACCACCCTCAAGCCGGGCGAGCGTATCCTGTACGATAAACACGCCGCCAGAGAAGTGGCGGGCGACGATAAAGTGTTGGTGCTCGTTCGTGAAGAGGATGTCTTGGGCTATCTTCTATAATTGGCATGCTTCACAGAAAGACGAGGGCACGCACATCGGGACCTGACTTCACCCTGAACATCTGACGCTGACCCCGATTTCTGCCTCGTCGCTTGAGCACGACATGCACTGTCAGAAAGTGGCGGAACACCATAGCCTGGCAGGAAGACCACCCTATTCAAAGACCGGCCGGTCAACGGCACAACGGTCCAGGAGCACGATCATGAAGATGCTGCAGATTGTCTGTGGGGAGAAACTTGAAGCGGAGATCCTTGCCCTGTTTCAGAACCTGGGGATCAAGGGCTATACGATGATTACTCAGAGGTCAGCAATTTTCAGCACACAACGTCACGACAACCCTTATGTTATGCGGCTTCCACTCCCACTACTGTTGTCTTAGTTGCTGACTTCTGAGTAAGGGTGTGGGAGGCAGTGGTCAAACCGGGACGGTCTCCGGAACCGGTGGCTCGATCGATCGCAATACGTTGTTCATGGTCGCGCTCGAAGATGATCACATCCACATGACACAGGTGCTGAACGCTGTGAAAGAGATCCATGGCAAGCATATTCACGGATACCGTGGCCTTGAGATCCCGCTCAAAGTCTTTCTGCAACCCTGCGAAGTCATCCTGTAACGAGCTGAGGCTCGACTCCTGAGCCGACGTGGGCATGGCAAAGTGGAGTGGAAGCCGCCGCCAGACCATGCACATCGCGCGCGTCGGCCGAGAAATGCGCGAGGGGCAGTTCAACACCCCTTTCGCGTCTCGCTCGTCCCGCCAGTCCCTTACACACGCAGACAGAAAAGCAGGCGGCAGGTGCCTCAAGAAAGGGAGAACGCCTCTGTGGCGTCCCGTTTCACGTGGAATAGCGGACGAGGACGAGCGCCCTGCAGGGACACGCGAGACTGGCCCCGTGGCTTTTCCAGGCAAAGGCATTCGTTCTCGGGTGCCCGGACAAAAAATCTACCTCGGGAATGGACGTAAACGTCCCGGGGTCGACTTCGTACCATTCGCCATGCTGCAGGAGCACCGAAGTGACTTTGTCGTAATTCACAATTTCAGACATTGGTTACCTCTCTTTCCTTCCAACAGTTCCACTCGCTGCAGAGTCATGTCTTGCAATCACACGTTCGCCTGTTCGGCCTGCGGTGGGAATACATCTATAATCTCATTCGGCCTCATCTGGCCATTAGTTATTTGATGCCTGCCGAGTCCCCGCGCATCATGCGCTCATAGCAACATAATGCAACATATTAGGGTCAAGCCTTTAGTTTATACATCGACAGCAACGCCGACAGACGTGCGCTATGCTTGCCAGCTTCGATCTCAGTTTGTATCTGCGATACTCGTCCCGCTGAGACCCCCGCCGCGATAGCCACCTGCCGTAAAGGCAGGTTCGCCGCTCGCCTCATCAGGTACACTGCCACACGATACGCCTCGCCCTGCCGGCGGTCGAGCACGTCTGCGGGCCTGATACGGTATTTTGCAGCCACTGCCCTTTTTATCTCCTCCATTTCAGGCCGCGCCGGCTGCGTCTGGACTGTCGCTATCCCAGGAGAAGCTTTCCCCGCCGCACGTTCCTGCATCCTCTCCAGAAAATGCTCACCTCCCAGATAGATCTGCCCCTTGAGATCGCCCCACACCGAGTCTTTGCCGATCCCTTCCATCACGAAATTCCGGTACTGCGTTCGGCTCCCTGAAAACCAAGCGAGAACCTCGTCCGTAGCCAACCAGGAGGGCTCTTTGACGAGCCCCGCCGTTGCCAAGAAACTCGACCAACTCCACTGCTCCGGTGACTGGACCAGTTTCGCGCGCACTGGGTTCAGCACGATGTAACGGCACAGCTCCTGCGCATAACTATTCTTCTCGACCAGAATCGATTTGTATCGCCCCTGAAAGACATGGCCTGGTTTCTTGCGCCGGAAGTTAAACGCCTGCGTATACACGCCGTTGAGCCGGCGCATTCCGGCCACCAGGTTGGGGTGCGGCGTTTCGATCAACAAGTGGTAATGGTTGTCCATCAGGCAATAGGCGTAACAGATCCAGTCCTGCTGCGCGACCTCTTTCGCGAAAAGCTCGAGAAACGTTCGGCGATCGGCATCGCTCAAGAAAATCGCTTCTTGCCGATCGCCCCGGGCCGTTAGATGATAGACCGCGCCAGCAAACTCCAGTCGAAGCGGTCGTGCCATGATGAATGCTTA
>JAOUHJ010000090.1 GCA_029865225.1 Nitrospira sp. | reverse complement strand
CAAGATCTAATATGGGAAAGGTCTCAACAAGATGTTGCCCCGGCGGCAACCGGTCATCCCCCTCATAAAAGACTTCACGCTCTTCCCCACCACGTCGTGCTTTTGCCCACTGTTCTTTCGTCTTCGTGAGTCGATTGAACTCGTTCATTGCAGCCTCACAACCACAGACTACGAAAAGTGAGATTGCTCTGACAACTTCTTTCTCGCATCATGTTGTAAGATTCTTGAGGATCCGGCGACAGACTAGCAAGCCGGTTATCTCGTTGACAGAACGAAGGGGAGCCACCATGATACGTCAGGATGCCGTCATGACCACCCAGGTTTCACAGCAAGCTGATTCCAAAAACCCGAACACAGGCAAGATCGTGATTGCCTTGCTGATCGCATTTGGCATTGGGGCCTTTTTCTATTTTGATCTCGGACGGTTTCTTTCCCTGGCCTCGCTGAAAGACAATCGGGATCTTCTGTTGGCATTCACAGACGCGAATTTCGCGCCAGCAGTAGGGATTTTCATCATGGCCTACGTACTTGTGGCCGGCTTGTCTCTTCCTGGGGCCGTCATTCTCACGCTGGCCGGTGGGTTCTTGTTCGGCGCGGGTTTGGCAACGTTGTTCATCAATATCGGGGCCACGACCGGCGCGACCTTGGCGTTTCTGGCCGCACGCTATTTATTACGGGATACGGTCGAACAAAAGTTTGGAAAATGGCTGGGGCCCTTCCAGGAGGGATTCGCTACGAATGCCTTCAGCTACTTGTTAACCCTCCGCCTCATCCCGCTCTTTCCCTTCTTCGTAGTGAACCTGGTGTCAGGACTGACGCGTGTGAGTACCGGAACGTATGTCACAGCCACAGCCATCGGCATCATTCCCGGTTCTTTTGTCTACGCCTACGCAGGACGACAACTGGGTACCATTGATTCCTTGAAAGAAATTGCCTCGCCCAATGTGATTACGGCCTTTGTGTTGCTTGGACTTCTCGCATTATTCCCTGTGGTGTACAAGAAATTCGCAGCAAAATCTGCCTGATGACACCGACTGATTATAGACAAGGAATGGTGAGATCCGATGATCACGCAACCTGTCCAAAGGATGACTGGCATGAGTGAGTCCGATCAATCTCTCGTGTATCCCAACGACGAACACAATCGGCAACTTGTCGCCAATGTACATCCGTCAGACTGGGTCAACCCCGAGTCGACGGGCCGCTACAACATCGTGGTGATTGGTGCCGGAACTGCCGGTTTGATTACGGCCGTTGTGGCGGCGAGTCTCGGAGCGAAAGTCGCCTTGATTGAAAAACGTTTAATGGGTGGAGACTGTCTGAATGTCGGGTGTGTTCCGTCGAAAGGTATGATTCGCGCAGCGAGGGCATGGGCCGATTTACGGAAAGCATCAGAATTCGGTCTTCACATCCCACCTGGGGTGACATACGATTTCGGGGCCGTGATGACGCGGATGAGAAAGCTACGGGCGCGCATCAGCCAGAATGACTCTGCCCATAGGTATGCCAAACTTGGAGTCGATGTCTACATCGGCAGCGGGCGTTTTCTGGGTACCGATACGATTCACGTCAACGGACCGGCAGGCGATCGGATTCTCAGGTTTGTGAAAGCCGCCGTCTGTACCGGCGCGCGGGCTTCGGAGCCGTCCATACCAGGGCTTCAGGAGGTGGGATATCTCACGAACGAGACCGTCTTTTCCTTAACCAAGCTCCCGCAACGGATCGGAGTAATCGGGGCGGGCCCGATTGGGTGTGAGCTCGCGCAAGCCTTTGGTCGGTTTGGAAGCCAGGTCTACCTCATCGAGGCGACCCACGGCATTATGCCCAATGAAGATCGTGATGCGGCAGAGATTGTCGAGCAACAGATGCGTCGTGATGGTGTCCAACTACTCTGCTGCGGGAAAGACTTGAGAGTAGAGAAAACCTCTGATGGAAAACGTTTGACCCTCGATTCGCATGGCCAACACTATGATGTGATGGTCGATGAGATTCTTGTCGCGATCGGACGGACGCCGAATGTTGAGGGGATTGGTCTTGAGGCAGCAGGCGTGGACTACGATAAGAACGGAATCAAGGTCAACGCGCGCCTCCAAACGACCAATCCGAAGATCTATGCAGCGGGCGACATCTGCTCACGGTACAAGTTTACCCACGCCGCCGATGCCATGGCGCAAATCGTCATCCAGAATGCGCTCTTTCCTCATCCGTTCGGGTTAGGGTACGCCAGTGCCGAAGTGTTGAACATGCCATGGTGCACCTTCACTGAACCTGAACTCGCCCATGTCGGCATGTATGAAAAGGATGCAAAGGAAAAGGGGATTGAGCTGGAAACCTATACATACAAGTTGGATGAGGTTGATCGTGCAATCCTCGATGGAGAGGACGAAGGATTTGCGCGCGTCCACCTCAAGAAAGGAACCGACAAGATCCTCGGGGCGACGATCGTGGCGGCACGTGCCGGTGATATAATCAGCGAATTTTCGGTAGCCATGAAAGCAGGGGGAGCCAAAACAATCGCCGGTACGATTCACCCCTACCCAACACAAGCCGAGGTGAACAAGAAAGTGGTGAATCTGTGGCGGAAAGCCCATTTCACACAGAGCACAAAGAACGTGCTTACGAAAGTATTTGCCTGGATGAGGCGATAACGGTTCAAGCAGGAGAAGAGCGCGAATGATCCATATAGCTATGGTGTTGGGGATCTTGTTGTTGGGCGCGCCGGTATGGGGGCAGGGCGGATCCCTGCTGGAAGTGGGGAGGTTTTCATCAAGCGAACCAGGGCTTGGCCTGCCAGAAGGTTGGAAGCCCCTGACGTTCAAAAAGATTCCCAAGCTGACCACATATGAATTGGTGAAAGATGGAGGACGGATAGTTGTTAAAGCGACGAGCGATGCTTCTGCCTCTGGGTTGACCAAAGAAGTCAAGATCGATTCGAAGGAGTTTCCCGTCGTGCGATGGCACTGGAAAGTCGAGAATCTGCTCAAGAACAGCGATGCCATGCGGAAAGATGGAGACGACTATCCAGCCAGACTCTACATCACGTTTGAGTACGACCCCGACAAGGTGAGTTTTGGTAAAAAGCTCAAGTATAAGGCAGGGCAAGTCTTGTTTGGAGACATTCCAATCGGGGCGATCAACTATGTCTGGGAAAGAAAGGCACCCGTCGGTTCGATCATTGACAATGCCTACACGGACTTCGTCAAGATGGTGGTCGTCGAGAGCGGGCCGCAAAGACTTGGTATGTGGGTCGAGGAACAGCGAAACATCTATGAGGACTACAAGAAGGCATTTGGGGAAGAACCCCCGCTGATCAACGGCGTGGCAATTATGAGCGACACGGATAATACCAAGGAGCGGGCAGTGGCCTACTACGGGGACATTACTTTTTTCAAAGCCAGGTAACTAGACCTATGCGGTCATGCAAGGCACAAAGGGCCGGCAGGATGAGCTGCCAGCCCTTTGCAAGAAAAGACATACTCGGGTCACTGAATGGAGTTAGCGAAACCACTGTGTGTAATTTCAGCCCGAATGTGGTCACCAATTTTCTTGCGACCACTCAGTTGTTTTGTCTCTCTGCTGACAAAGAGTTGGACCTGGTTTCCTTCGTAGTCTTCAACCGTATACACAGTATCTTTCACCTGCTTCACGGTCCCTCCGATGGTCCTCCAGGCCGGACCTGGCTTCTTTTCCGAGGGCTCGGCAGTGGAAGGTGAGGACTGGGTCTCTCTGAATGATGTCGCTGAGTCGACGGTTTTTTTCGACTCGTTCTTTTGGCCTGCGACGGAGAGAGACGGAGCAGCCAGGAGTAAGACAGTTACGGTTCCGATGATAGCAGGGTAGATTCGCGTTGAATGTTTGTGCATGAGAACCCTCCCAGTGAATGAATCATGGTGACCGGATTCAGGCTGAGCAAGGCACGTGCCGGTGATATCAGATGACTAGGGTAGAGATTTCAAAGTGTTATGAGGCTGCCCACATGCAGCAATCAAATCCTGAGGGTACCAGTGGATAAAAAGCGGTAGGTGGCTGTACAGATCTGCGCGTCGTCCTCCCCATGTGACACATGCTCATTCAGATTGAACAAACCAGTCAAAAGTCTCCAGTGGAACGGGGTCAGCCCTCAACGACAAGAGACAAAAAGCCGAGCCTGCGTCACTCGCTCTGGGGTGGTTTGAGGAATCTGGTGTTTCAGCGACCGCTCCTGGCCGTGTGGCAAATAAATCTTCGGTGTAATTCGTCCTGTAGCTACTGCAACCTTCCGTTGAATGAAGGTCGATATGAGATGACACGGGATGAAATAAGGCATGCCTTCGCAGGACTCTATGAGGAGGGTGTTCGGTTTGTTTTTGTTCAGGGCGGAGAACCGTTACTTCGAAAGGACTTATCCGGCATTCTTCAAGATCTCATTCGGATCGGGTTTCACGTCACACTCATTACGAATGGAACCAGGTTCACGTCAGGCCTCGTACAGGAGCTTGATAAGCTGGCCGTATCACTCTCGATCAGCCTCGATACGCTTGACCTGTTGAGATATGAACGTATTCGAGGTGCCGATCAACTTAGTCAAGTACTCGGGGGGCTTGATCTGCTCGAAGGGTATCGGCATCCCAAGTTTCTGACCTGTATTGTGAGTGAGGTCAATCGGGATGAGGTACACGAGGTTGTGCGGTTCGCTCGATCGCGTGGGTTTTTGCCGGTCGTCGGGGCCTACCATTGGGACGTTGGGCTCTATGGAAAGCAGGATCCGATCTTGATGTATGAACGCCAGCAGGCGCGTAGGGTCTTTGAACGATTGCTCGAAGAAGATCTGCTTCCACCTGGCTATTTTCAGCGGTATGCAAAGGACAATGTCTCCTGGCTGAGCGGAGTTTCCTTGAAACCCTGCGATGCCGGACGCTATAGCATCGCGATCGATGCATCGGGTAATGTCTCCCCCTGTTTGTCGCTTCCCGTGACCGGGAATCTTCTTGAGTCTTCGCTGAGCGAAATCATCGCGCGGTTTGATCGACAAGAAATTCAGCGTTGTTCTGATCGGTCATCCTGTAACAGGCTGGATGGGCGTGTGATCGGATCAGTGCTTCGACACCCGATAGCTGCCTGGCAAACACCGGTGACATGGTAAAGCAAGAGAGGGCGTGATGCGATGGATCATCTTAACCCTGGTCGTTCTCGCTGCAGGCTGTTCAACTGTGCCGATGACGTTTAAGCCCGCTGAGCCGATTCTACCAGAGCAGTTTTCGCACAAGATCTTCGATGAACTGTTAGATGCGCACGTCAGGGATGGTGCCGTCGACTATCCTGCAATCCAGTCGGATGATCGGCTGCCGATTTATCTTTCACAGTTGAATCGGGTTGACCCGAACGCGTTCATGACCAGGAATGAGCAACTAGCCTTCTGGATCAACGCGTACAACGCCTTTGCGATCAAGGGGATTCTCGATGGGTATTCACCCATAACCTATTGGGGACGCTATCGCTATTTTATCGGAAAGGATTATCGCATCGGGGGAGAGACCATCAATCTCTACGATCTTGAACGACAGGTCTTGATCAAGCAGTTTCGTGAGCCACTCATGCACTTTGCCATTGTGTGTGCCTCAATGTCCTGTCCGAAGATTCAGCCATGGACCTATGAGCCGAATCGTCTTGATGTTCAGCTGGATCGTGCTGCTAGAGCTTTCATCAACGATCCCACACGCAATCGCTTCGACTCTACAAAGAAGGTCGCATCGCTTTCCATGATCTTCAAGTGGTTTGGCGATGATTTTACCGAAGCCGCCGGATCTGTCCTTACGTATGTCGCGCGCTATGTGAACGACCCTGAACTGGTTCAAGACCTCATGCAATCGGACTATCGCATTGAGTATCTCGAGTACGATTGGAACCTCAATGGAATCTCACCCGAGGAGCAAAATCATGTTGGTCCATCCTGATGAGAAAGTCCCGATCGCGCGCCTCTTGACCTTTCTGGAGCATGGCGAGCGGATGGCCCATGATTGCGCAAAGGCCCAAGCCTCCTTGTCCAAAGACTCCGGAGCGCGCCGATTCCTTCTCAGCCAGGCCAGGCAGGAAGCCATGCATGCACGGGTCTTTCAGGGAGCCATTGTTTGGCTGTCGCCAAAACACCTCCGTGATTCTCCATTTCTTCCCGCGTTAGAAGAATATCGGAGGATGCTGAACGATGCGCTGGCACGCCGAGATCTCATGGAGACGTTCCTTGCCGAGCAAGTGGTCCTCGAAGGCTTGGGTGAAGCCATCCTGACACGTATAGAGCAAGGATTGGCGAAGCGGGCTGCACCGTTTGGACACCTACGCCGGATCTTGTTGCGACAGGAAGAAGCACATCACGGCTTCGGACGGCGGCAACTCGAACGAGCCGTTGAGCGAGGCGAGACGGATCCGCAGACACTCAGGAGGCAGGCTGAGCGCTATCTAGACTTGACGGATGCGATGGTGTTGACCCTGTGCGATCTTTTCGACAGTATCGATGAAGATGCGGATGCCTGGGCAGCCGATGTACGCATCTTCTTGCCCGATTGGTGCGTGGCATGATCAGCATCGTCATACCCGCGTACAACGAAGAAAAGGTACTGCCGAGCACGCTCGCAGCCCTTTTCGCCCAGACCGGCGAATTTGAGGTCATCCTGGTCGATGGAATGAGTTCCGATCGGACATGCGAAAGCGCTCGGAGATTTCCTCAGATCCGTGTGCTGACTGCGTCGAAGGGACGAGCCTTGCAGATGAATGCCGGCGCGAAAGCAGCCACGGGTGAATGGCTCCTCTTTCTCCATGCCGATACCATCCTGCCGGTTGGCGCGCTCCAACGACTCAATGGGATGGAGCACGATCAGACGGTCCAAGCTGGCGGCTTCATGCACCAATTTTCAGGAGACGACTGGCGACTTCGATTCATCTCCTTCTTGGATAATTTTCGCTGCACCCGCAGTCGGATCATCTATGGTGACCAGGCCCTGTTCGTTCGGCGAACGTTGTTCGAGGAGCTGAGCGGTTTTCCCAATCAACCGATTCTTGAGGATGTTGCCTTTTGCGAACGACTCATCAAGGTCACCAAGCCGCTCCTGCTCCATCCGCCTGTGGTGACCGACGCTCGTAAATTCATGAAGATGGGCATTTGGCGTAGCTTTGTCCGAGTCTTGTTGATCATTCTCCATGTTGAATATCGCCTGCCGGTTCTCCCTCGCGTGTTCTTTCAGGACGTCCGCTGACCGATACTTGATCACCTGAACGCCAGTGCTGTAGCTGCGGGCTGCACGTGAAGAGGGGAGTGCTCCCTTGCAGAACCATAGTCGACGGCAGGAGAACGGCATGTCATGGTTTATGCTGCCATCGAGGTAGGTGAACGACGGGCCCGGAATTTCGCCAAGATAGGAGCTAGGATTTCTTGTGCCTCCGGGGTGGTGAGAGTCTCTTGTAGCAGTTCAAGCTTGTGTTCCGTCATAGAACGTAAACTCGCGAGGGCCTCGCCTGCTCGATACCGCACCCACCATTGTTCATCCTCAAAAAGGGCAATCAATCTGGCCTCATCGTCTTGAGTCCCCAGTTTTCCAAGTGCGGTGGCTGCTTGAACCCGGACATACCAGGCAGGATGGGAAATGTGGCGACGGACGAAAGGAAGATCCATCTGGTCTCGAAATTCGCCGAACACATATAAACAGGAGGCCAACGTGTCATCTGACGGCGGTTGCTCACGAATGAATTGGCGTAAGATCGAGAGGCCGCGTGAGCTGTGTGTGATGGGGAGATGGCGAAGCAACCGTGGCCTGATGACCGGGTCACCGGTAATGGCTGCCTGTGCGATGGTTTCCGAGGCGAGATCAGGCCCTGCGGTGCTGAGCATCGAGACAATTCGGAGGGGAGACCAATCCTTTCGCTGGCCGATGAACGGCGAGATGAGCGGAATGGCGGCTTGTGCGTCGATCAGGAGGAGGGCTTGGGCCGCATTGAATGCTAAGAACGAATTCTGGTGTGTCAGCAGGGCGCTCACCTGTGACCAGACCGATCGGTCTCGTAGTCGTCCAAGGGTCACGACGGCGAGAAGTCTGCGGCGCAGCAGCCGTGCATCCAGGAGATCTTTGGCGAGGCGATCGGTGCCGACTTGCCGGGCCATGCGAATCAGGTGAGCGCTCGCTGCGTTAGGTGTGGACTCATACTGCTCATTCCAGAGGTAGAGGAAGACAATATGTTCTCGACGCGTGAGGGGTGGTAGTGTTTCCAAGGGATCGCGCTGACATCGTTCTAACAGCGGTTGCCACATCTGCGTGACACGTTGTCGTCTCCTTAGCTTTGCCCGCCGTATCGCTTGGAATACGAGAATTGAGACTACGAGAAGCAGGTTAACCCCGCCGATGGACAGGGCGGCAAACTGCCAGATTTCGAGTGTGAGGTCTGTGTGGCTGAGAGCAGGCACGGAACTATCCGTCGTAATGTCAGGCCCTTTTACCAGTGATAGATGATAGTGAAACTGCCTCCTCGCCTTACATACAGGTCACCCCGGTCTTCGTAGTATCCCGTCGCTTCAAAGGAAATCTGTTCGGTGACGGGGAGGATCACGCCTCCTTGGATTGTCCGGCTGCTTATCCGTGTCACGTCCTGTGTGGCCAAAATCCGTTCTCCGGACGTGCCGAATGAGCCTGAGGCGAAGAGCTGCAGACGAGCGGTGGGGCGCCATGTCAGCCGGGAGGCAAGGGTGATCGCGCCGGTTTCCGGGACATAATAGAGCTTCTCGGTCAGCCACATATTGAATGGGAGGAAGACGGTTAGGCCAGGCATGAGGAGATTGATGTCATCCGTCTTATACGAAAGACGTCGATAGCCAATGGAGACTTCAATCGCCGAGAGTATCGGATGGACGAGTCCCAAGCCCTGCGAGACCTCCCCAACAACCGAGTAATTCGGCGAGAAGTGTGGGTTGATTGTCCCCTGTGCGGCGATATATCCCCACGCGCGCCGCCACAGCGGGCTGTAGAGCTCGGCTGATACGGGGGTATCCTGGAAGCCGAATCGGTGAAGCGGTTCAACCCTCCCGATCAAGGTTTGCGCGCCAAATGATTTCGAGAACTCGATGACTCCATTCTGTTCGTCTGGAATCCCACGCGTGTAGGAAAACTGCCCATAGCCCACCTTGAAATAGTCGCGATAAGGCAAACGGATGATCGAATCCCGCAAACCAAGCGGTGCCCGAGGGGAGGTTTCAAGCGAAGCCGTCAACGCTTGTATGCGCACCGCAATATCAGGATCACCGGTCAATCGATATAAATGAGAATAGTGAACGAGGGCATCCTGAGTCGCCCCGCTCCAGAACAGAGTATCGGCCAGTCCTCGCAAGGCGTCTTGATTCTCACTATCTTGCGTGAGGGCCTGCTGATACAGCGTGATCGCGACATCAAATTGTTTCTGCCAGGAGAGCACCCGAGCGAATTCAATTTGGATGTCGACATCGGTGGGATGACGCGTCAGGATCTCTCGGTAGAGCGACGTGGCTTGTTCGAACTGTCCGGCTTTCGCCAGTGTACGTGCGAGGTGACCGCGTAGTTCGTCGTCCTCCGGATGTTCTGCGAGTGCCTGCTGGTAGGCTGCAATGGCTTGAGCGTACTCGGCCTGGTGTTCCCATGCCCGCGCCCGCGCGATCACCTCAGCCGTTCGTTCAGCGGCGGCCGATTGGCCCGCAGCCGAAGACTTGTTCTCTTGCTCAGCCAGCCCGCTGCGAATCGTCGCGATACGCGCTGCGAGAGCGGAATCCTTTGAAACAGCATAGGCTCGTTCGTAGTAGGGTAGAGCCTCCTCAGATCGTCCTTCCCAAAATAAGACATCTGCGAGTCCTTGGAGAGCCTCAGCATGACGAGGATCTTCGCGGAGCACCGCGTCGTAGAGTGACTTCGCCTCCGTCATCTCCTTCTGCCACGAGAGCACGCGCGCGAGCGCGGTTCTCATATCCAAGTCCACGGGATGTCGCTGGATGATGTCTCGGTACAGATCAACGGCTTCTGCATAGGAGCCCTGCCAAGACAGAAGCCGCGCCAGGGCGGCACGGACATCATCCTGTTCCGGTTCACGCCGCAGCATCTCTCGGTAGAGGGCAATGGCCTCCTGATACCGTTGCGTGGCTTCGAACTGTTGAGCCTGTTCGCGTAGCATCCGTGTGGACTGTGCATCCGTGGTCTGAGCGAGGGTAGAAGCCGCTCCGTCATTCACGAAGAGCAGACAGGAGAAGAGAAGTACCATCCTCGTACGTGGAACCGTTCGTGATGAGATGGACAGGGTCAGCATGCTACTGGGTAAGCTCCAGATAACCGGGGAGGTCGTGAATGAGCAGCCCGGAGAAACTTGGCAGTCGAACCTGGTCCAAGACCTGAGTGATCGCGTGACGGACCTCGTGCTGGGGGCGACCGGCAAACGAGATGCGTTCGGGGCGTACGGTTGTATGGTGATGGATGCGAAGCCAGATCTGATCGACCCCATGCTTCTCCGATTCGGTGGGCCTCCCCAACGTCAACATCCTCCGTGCCGGATCGAGTGTTCCGTCGGCCAGGGCAGGATCGGGTTCACGTTTCAGGAGCATATGCCGTTCCGGCAGCAGTCGAGTCGTCTCCATACCAAGCCAGACAGGAACCCCTGTAAGCACGCCGTAGCGCAGAATGTCGTCACTAATGGCTACCAATTCGTCGACATCGGTCCGATAGCTCATCACGGACACATCATCAGCTCGGTCCATGACGGAGAATGCCATGGAACGTCCTAGATGGATCGTCGAGGCAAACCAGAATGGAATGACGACCGACAATCGTCCGTGGCCGGATAGCGCCTCTCGCACCAGCTCGATCGTACGAAGATATCGATCAAAGATGGTCTCATCCTCTGGAAAATCGTCTAGCAGGTACGGCTCGATATCCAGTTGCAGACCAGGGATTCCTCCACCCACCAGCCTCAGTAGCCGGGATAGCTTATCAGTCACGACGGTGGGGTGATCGATCATGTCCGGAGCGCCGTCAAGCGCATACAACTCGATCCCAGCCGCTTTAGTCTGGGCGAATAGCGTGGCGTAGTCCGCCCAGACCTGATCGGAATCACGCAGATCAGGAAGCTGGAGCAACAGCCGTCGGCACTGCAGTTGCCGACAGACCGCTACCATTCCCTCTGGGTCGCGTATCGCCGCTCGATAATCCCAATACCAAAACCCAACGGCAGGGGGTGGAGAGTTGGTCGACTTGTGAGGCAGCAAGACGTTCTCCTGCAACACCACCTCTGCATCAGCCTCCACCGACAGCTTTATCTGTGCGAGTCGTCGAAGATCGATTCGTCGTGCGAGTGGGGCAAGGGGGATCTCGACATCGAAAGGTCCCAGGACTCGGTCCACCACCGTAGTGGTCTTCCGTTGATCAACAGGGGCTTCCACCAGTTCGATTGTCACAAGGCGGGTGGTTGTCCCGCGCATTCGGAGTGCCTGGAAGGACAAGATATCCAAGCTCGTGTTCGCTGACTGCACGGACCACACAAACCCGCAGGGGGAAGTCCTAATCTGATCAAAGTGAAGTTGAAGCAGCGGCCGTACTCTCTCCTGTCTCACCCGACAGACGCCAACTGGTTGACCGGCGTCGGTGAGGGACAACAAATCCACATGGTGGTCGTGCGCTGGACGATAGGAAGAAACCGGAAATGAATTTGTGGGCTGCCGACCACGGACTATAATTTTAGGAACGGATTGAGTACCCGCATAGATCAATTCGATTTCCTGAGTCTCAGCCAGCGGACTCAGCCCTGGAACAGAGATTTCTTGGGCCACGCCTGGTGATGGCTGAAGCCAGACGGTCAGCAGCATCATCAGCAAGGCTGGCCAGCGGGTCAGGACCATACGGGTCGACATCCAGATAGTGGGAACGAGTTGAGTTGCAATCAGATTCCGCATGCGATCGCTCATGACACTTGAAGTCGTCTATAGCCTCGTCCAATCATTGTTTCTGTTGTACCTTGTGGCGTTGACCGGGGGATATTTGGCACTCAATGTCATCTCACTGATATCGCTCCGTCAGTATTTTGAAGAGCGGACCGGTGATCACTTACCTGGTGCGTTCACTGGGTACGAACCGCAAATTAGCATCATTGTTCCAGCATACAATGAAGCTGCCACGATCGCGAGTTCTATTCGATCTTTGTTACAGCTCCAATATTCCGAGTACGAGATCATCGTGGTCAGCGATGGTTCTACAGACGGGACTGTAGACGTGCTGAGGCAAGAGTTTGGATTGAAACCATTTCCCGAAGCGTATAGTCGTGATCTTCTGACTCAGCCGGTGCGTGCCACGTATCACTCCTCAAGACATCCCAACGTGCGTGTGATTGATAAGGACAATGGAGGCAAAGCTGATTCACTGAATGCCGGCATCAATCTATCCGTGTATCCGCTCTTTTGCTGCATCGACGCCGATTCCATCTTGGCCCAGGATAGTTTGTACCGAGTCGTGCAGCCGTTCTTGCTCGATCACCGCACCATCGCGTCCGGCGGGACAATCCGCGTGGCCAATGGCTGTGTGGTTGAAAATGGGTTACTGAAAAAAGTGGGCCTACCGTCAAGCTTCTTAGCACTGCTGCAGACGGTCGAATATCTTCGTGCCTTTTTGTCCGGTCGTCAGGGGTGGTCGCCTCTCAACGCGATGCTCATCATTTCCGGCGCCTTTGGGTTATTCCGCAAAGAGTCCGTCTTGAGAGTCGGGGGGTATCGCACGAACACGATCGGGGAAGACATGGAACTGGTGGTGCGCCTGCATCACCAGTACCGGCTTAGCGGACAACCTTATCGCATCACCTACGTGCCGGATCCGGTCTGTTGGACCGAGGTGCCGGAAGATTTTCGCACCCTCAGAAATCAGCGCATCCGGTGGCAACGTGGGTTATGCGACAGCCTCGGGAGCCACTTCCAGTTATGTTGTCATCCCAAGAGCGGAGCGGTCGGCTGGCTCGCCTTCCCCTTCATGGCTATCTTTGAGTGGTTCGGGCCAGTGTTTGAGATCATTGGATACCTGTTCCTCCTGATCGGGTTGGTCTTGGGGATCGTGTCCTGGCAAGTCTGGCTGGTCTGTCTCGCTGTCGCCGTTGGACTTGGCATTACACTGTCATTAAGTGCATTCCTCATGGAAGAGATGACGTTTCATTTGTACCAACGTCCGTCAGAGTTCTGGAAATTGCTGCTGGTCGCCCTCCTCGAAAATTTTGGCTATCGGCAGCTCAATTCGTACTGGAAACTGGTGGGCCTCTTCCGCTGGGTTCGAGGAACCAAAGCAGAATGGGGCAATATGGTTCGATCGGCTGCCTGGCAATCCCAGCAAGTTCGACCTGGAAACAACTAACCGGCTTTCAGCCAATGAAGCGCCATGGCCGGACGATGGACGGGGCAGCAATCGAGCCGCGTTCAACGGACCGCCTGGATTCCCACTTCCGTTTGCCCCTACCTTCGCAGGGCCAAAGCTTTTTAGACCCCGTTTACCTTTGCATTTCCCCTCCGTCTAACCCATCAGACAAGGTTAGAAGGAGGGGATTATGCAATCATTCCGTTCAAGAGTGTGCGCGTCTATTCTTTCCACTACGCTGCTCTTATCTGGCTGTGCCTCGACCCTGGTTCGTGATGAGGTGAAGCGAACGGCCGGACTAGAGGGGCATTGTTCCGGCAGTGAGTGGGTAGACGATTCTTCCATAGCAGTCCTGCCAGTTCCGGTCGTCGCCTTTGTGACCCCTCATGTCGATCTCCGCAACATTTTCAGTGAGCCCTATGTGAGTCGCTGTGGCGCGTCCACGCGGGTCGTCAATCGTGATGTATCGGTCAACCGCCTTGCCTGCATTCCAGCCGGTCTCACCAGGATTATCACTCTGGGCGTCTGGCAATGGTGTCCGGCTCGCGTTACCTGGTCGGCTGATGTTTTAGCCGATATACCTCGACCGGCGAGTGTCTCGTTTGATAACCGTGGAAACCAGAAATCGTAACCACAATCGTTTCACAAGGAACACACTATGAACACTTCACGATGGATCATTAGTCTGCTGGGGATAATGGGATTCGTGGGACTCCTTGCTGCTTGCGGCAGCGAGGAGGTTCCCTCTGTGTCGGCAAGTGGATCAGGGAGCGGCTCTGCATCAGCATCCGGTACGATTACCGGATTTGGAAGCATCATTGTCAACGGCAAGAAATTTGAGACGAGCAACACGTCGTTTATCGTCGATGGCCGATCCGGCAGCCAAAGCGATCTTAAGATTGGGATGACCGTGACGGTCAACGGCTCCTTCAACGGTGATCAACGGTCGGCCCGCACTGTTCTCCAGAAGGACGCGGTGGAGGGTCTTGTCCAATCCGTGGCAGCGGATGGTCTTTCCCTGGTCGTCATGGGGCAAACGGTGTTCGTCGACAGCACCACGTTGATCGACGACAACATTGCTGGACGCAATCTTTTGAACCTCATAGCCGGGACCGATCATGTCGAGGTGAATGGCCACATTCGCCCGAACGGCATCATTCAGGCAACGTATATTGAAAGGAAGCTGGTCAATGTCACACCGGAAGTTCGTGGTCTTGTGAGCAACCATGCTTCTGGGTCTGCAACATTCCGAATCGGCAATCTTACGGTGAACTATGGTGGAGCAGATATCAGCGACATGCCGGTCCCCAATGGCAACAACTGGGACGATCTGTTTGTCGAGGTCAAAGGGACGAATTTCGTCAGTGCCTCGACGGCGCTCATTGCAACGAAGGTCGAGCCTGAGACCAAGGGTATCGGTCAGGCGATCGATGAATTTGAGGTCGAGGGGTTCGTCATGGGCGCCAGTGCGTCTAATGGCAACATCATTGATTTCACCATTGGGACCACTCCGGTGAGGACGACGGACAACACAGAATTTCGAGGTGGGACAGTTGATGAGATTGTGGCCGGAGTCAAACTGTCGGCTGAAGGTCGGTTTGATGGGAGCACGCTCATCGCGAAGCACGTGAAGTTCCATGAGAGTGTCCGGCTAGAAGGTGATATTGCAACGATTGGATCGAATCTCTTCACGATAGCCGGTTTGCCCGGTGTGGCCGTTAATCTGAACAGCCAGACAGATTTCAGAGGGGCCAGCCTGGGCAATTTGTTACCCGGCGATCACGTGCGAGTGCGCGGTCGCGTCAACGGTATGACTTCGGTCATCGCCACACGTGTTGAGCTGCGTTCAGCCGATAGGGATCTGGATCTACAAGGGCCGGTGCACTCGATCACCGGCAATGATCTGGTTATTCTCGGGGTATCAGTGGATACGAGTTCAATTACTCACTTTGAGAGCGTGAGCGGCTCTTCCATGAGTCGTGCAAACTTCTTCGCGGAGGTGAAGGTGAATTCACTGGCGAAGGTGAAGGGTGAGCGGAACGGAGTTGTGGTGGTATGGGATGAGGCTGAATTGGAAGATTAGTTAGTCGACGATTCGTTCGCACGTTAGACTGAACCCATTTTGATGTCAACAAAGGAGCTGAATCATGAACCGTATGAGTTGGAAAGAAATCATTGTCGGGACTCTCGCAGGGCTTTCAATCATGGCTTCACCGGCTGTAGGAAAGATGAATGGTTACGGTGAAGGATCGGAAGTTCGAATAGACAACCGAGGGCATGGATCCCTCAATAGCGGACCAGGATCATTCAAGAGTGGTCACGGGTCCATGAACAGCGTTCGAGAGGGCACAGGGCGGGACCATACGGTGGTGGCCCAAGTCGATGATGTGCGCCAGGAGGATCGACGGGCGGACCGAAGAGAAGACCGTCGAGAAGATCGCCGGATGGATCGTCGTGAAGATCGGAGAGAAGACAGGCGCGAGGACCGGAGAGAGGATCGACGGATGGATCGGCAGGCGGATCGCCGGGACAATTCTAGGTCGAACGCAGGTGGCGAACTCCGCGGACTGGATCGGGCCGACCATGTGGCCGGTGAGCACGGGCGGGAAGGGCGAGAGAATGCCCGCATGATGCAGATGGATCGGCCGAACCGACCAGAACGGATGGAGCGATTTGACCGACCAGAACGCCCGGATCGCCCCGAAAAACCGGAGCGGCCCGAACGCCCGGAAAGACCCGAACGTTCTGGAAGAAAC
>JAOUHJ010000089.1 GCA_029865225.1 Nitrospira sp. | reverse complement strand
TGGCATGGGTGCTCTTCTTCCACGCCACGACCCACCCCGGCGATTCATCGGTGTGACACTTCACACATTCCTGCCGGCTCGCCACTTCTTTCACGGCTTGCGGCGGCTTATAGAAGGTGTGGGGGTCGAAATATTTGCTGAACGAGACGGGCTGCCAATATTGCCCGTACTTCCCTTTGCCCACGCCCTGCTCCGGGTCCATGTACCGCTTAATCAGGGCTTCGTACAGTTCCTTCGGCGACGCCGAGCGGTCCAGTTTCAACGCCTCGTACGTCTCCTTCGGCACCGACGGGAAATTCGCCTGCACGGGCGCGGCCAGCAAGCTTAGGCCGCAGACGACCATTGCATACCTCACCACCTGTTTTACACTCACCATTTCAACTCCTTCCGTTTGAGGGCCAGTGCATCCTGTCCATATCGTGGACCTCTGAGATCTCACCTCTATCTTCGTTCAGCATCTTGTGTCGTTGTGAAGCATCTCTTTATCACGGCGATGCCCGGCGGTGATAGTAGAAAATCGCCGCCGGGTTCACCGACCCAGGGCGGAGCCTCACAAGGAGATGCGCTGCTGGATGGGGCGATCCAGCCTGGCCCCGGCCTGGGAACCGCAGAAATTCCTGAGCCACCGTCAACCAACCTTTTACACTCGAACATCTCCAATGATGTACGTGGTTCAGCAAATAGCGTTCCACGTATGGCGACACAGATGCGATGCCCTCGTCGGGACCTATCGTCGTACTGCCGATCCTTGCGCCTAAGACAGAATCAGCTGGTACAAGAGGCAAATGGCACAATCTCACTTCCGGTTGAGGTGGGATCGATACCGACAACTTCAATGTCCCAACGTCAGATATGCACAGGACTGTATCCAATTCGATTCAGTATCTGATTCGATTCACTGGTGAGAATCGACGGAATGTTTATTCAGGCAGGACGACCATTCAGAAGAGTTTGCCCTCCGATGGGGCGGCTTTGTGATAAGACCTACGCTGGCCACTGACAGACTCACTGAGGTGTCGAACTGCATGATTCGTGTGAGATGGGGTTGGATGATCGGCGTCATACTCTCTGGAGTGAGTGCTCCACTCTGGAGCTGGGCTGAGACGTCGTTACCCATTCCACGCACATCCTCCGCAACCGAACAGCAGCTCCAGGAAGAAGCGCTCTATTTGAAGGAAGAGACCGTCAGCATCGCGAGTCGCTATGAGCAGCCGATTTCAGAGGCCCCGTCGAATGTCTATGTGATCACGGACGAAGATATTCGCCATTCAGGTGCGACGGATCTCCCGACCGTGCTCCGACGCATTCCCGGTCTGGAAGTCATGCAGATGACGGGTGCCGACTTTGACGTCAGCATGCGGGGGGATAACCAACCGGGTGCCAATAAACTCTTGGTGATGGTCGATGGCCGGTCGATCTATGAGGATACGCAAGGAGCAGTCTTCTGGAAAGCCATTCCGGTGACGTTCCCGGAGATCAAACGGATTGAGGTGCAGAAGGGGCCAGCCTCCGTGCTCTACGGCTTCAATGCGTTCGACGGCATTATCAACATCATTACGAAATCACCGGAAGAGATGAAGGGGGCAACCCTGCAGGTCGGAGGCGGAGCCTACGGCACCCTCAGCAACGCCGCCATCTATGCCAATAGGTACAAGAAATTCAGCTATCGCTTCTCCTACGGCCATGATCAAAATCAGCAGTGGCGCAACGGCAGCGCCCTAGCCTATCGCGACAACAAATTCAATGTGCACACGGAATATGCCCTGGAAGGTGATTCCAAGCTCACGTTTGCAGGCGGCCTCGTCGATGTAAATCGGTTCGATGGCATCGTGTCCACTGTGGTCACACAAAGCGTGCTGCCGGCTCTTGGCTATGCTCAGGCAAACTATGAGCGCCCCAATTTCTTTGTGCGGGCCTTTTGGAACAGCTACGACATGGATGCACCCATCATTGTGAATCCGCTCCTTGCACCGTTCCTGCACATCACCGGGCAAGACTTCGACTCAAATCTGAAAGCTCAAGGTTATACGTACAATCTCGAAGCCCAACAGCGGTTCGTGATGGGCCCCACCACGAGCGTGACCGTCGGCGTCAACTATCGGCGCAACACGCTGTCCATGAATTTTATTGATCGCTTTCGCACAGAGGATCGGTTGGGGATGTACCTGCAGGGTGAATGGAAGCCTGCGCCATTGTTCCAGCTCGTCGGCGGGGTGCGGTACGATTTGGACACCTTCATCAATCCGACCATCAGTCCGCGTGGGGCGCTCATTTTTTCTCCGCTTAGGGACCACACCTTCCGCGCCAGCGTCGCGGTGGGCTATCGACCTCCGACACTGAACGAGACCTACCGTGACGCAAACTCAATTATCACGCTCCCTCCACCCAGTCCATCGCCGCTGCCAGTCAACTCGACAGGCAGCGGCAGCCTCCAACCTGAACAAATCATTTCCTCTGAACTGGAGTATCAAGGCTGGTACTTGCGCCATCGGGCCAGGGTACGCACAGCACTCTTCTACAATCACCTCTCGGACCTCATTCAAACGCATTTCGTGAGACCGATCCAAGGTGGAGTCGCCGACATCTACGGAGGTGAGGTCGGATTGGAATTCCTTGCGACCACATGGCTGAGTGGATTCGCCAACATGACCTACCAGGAGATTGGTCAGACCCTCACAGGGGCCACCAGACGGGCAGCCCCCCGGTTCAAGTACAACGCTGGTCTCAGAGCCCAATGGGAGAACGGGCTCAGCGGCGAGATCGCGTACCACTGGGTCGGTGCGTTCACCGCCCCCTTGAGTCAGCGGTTTGTCGACTTTCAACCCTTTGGCGTCATACCGCCCGATCCGTACGTCGGGAGTTACCATCTCTTGAACCTGCGCGGGGCCTATCGCTTCTGGAAGCAAGAAACGACTCACGAGTATCGCCGCGAGGCGGAGGTAGCCGTCTCCGTGTTCAATGCCCTGAATGACACCCATCGTGAGCATCCGTTAGGAGACCTCCTTGGCACCAGGGTGATGGGATGGTTGACGGTGAAGCTCTGAACGGAAGATCAGGCAGCTCATCAACGCCACATCCTACCAGTCAGAACACCGCACGATCCCCTTCACGCTATGGAAGGCACTAGACCTTGAACATGGCCGGAGATAAGGAGTTGCTTGTTTTTCATAATGGAAGTAGCTACAATGGCCACTGAGGTAAGCGATGAGCCGGGTCGGCGTCAAAGAACTGAAGGATCGCCTGACACACTATCTTCGTCGAACCCAGAAGGGTGAAGAAATCGTCGTGACCGACCGAGGACGGCCCATCGCGCTGCTCCAGAAAATCGAGGCCGGAAAGCCTAGGACGCGTGAGGCGCGGTTGGCGCAACTCGCCGCGCTCGGCAAAATCATTCCGCCGACTTGTCTGCCACGCAAGCGACTCAAGCCACTCTCCTATCGAGGCCCCTCTCTCGGGCGCGCGGTCATCGACGACCGTGATGAGTAGTGACGATGTATTACTGGGACACCAGCGCACTCGTGAAACAGTTCATCGAGGAAGCTGGAACGGGCGAAGCCCTCGCACTGCGAGCCGAAGCTCTACCCCATGCCACCGCCACAATCGCCTATACCGAGACCTTTTCGGCATTACGCAGACGCGTCCGAGAAACAGCACTGCAAGAATCTCAATACCACGAGCTTGTTCGTCGCTTTTTACAGGAATGGCCTGCCTACGTCCGAATCAACTTGGACGACAGTATTCTTGTGCGCTCCAAGACACTGCTTGAGCGCCACCCGCTACGCACTCTCGATGCCATCCACCTGGCTGCGGCGATCGAGTTGCAACATCATCTGGACGAACCGTCGGTTCTGATCTCGGCCGACTCACAACTCCTAAAAGCGGGTAGAGCTGAACATCTCGAAACGAAACGTATCCCCTTGTAAGCCTCCCCGTACAGACAGCAGTCTTTGGCACCAACAACACGTTGCCGGGCAATGTTTCAAGCGGAGGAACGCATGTGTCTACTCTGGCATGAAGTTATTCAGGCTCGTAGTTCAGATTCGGTGAGAGCCAGCGCTCGACGGTGCGGAGGTCCATTCCCTTGCGACGCGCGTAGTCTTCGACTTGGTCTTTTCCGATCTTGCCGACGGCAAAATACTTGGCGTCCGGGTGAGCGAAATAGAATCCGCTCACCGACGCGGCCGGCCACATCGCGAAGCTTTCTGTCAGAGTAATCCCGGCATGCTTCTCCGCCGACAGCAGATCAAACAGCAGCCGCTTTTCGGTGTGATCTGGACAAGCGGGGTAGCCCGGTGCCGGACGGATCCCACGGTATTTCTCACGGATGAGATCGTCATTCGTCAGTCGTTCATTCTTCCCGTATCCCCACTCTCGCCTGACGCGTTCATGAAGAAACTCGGCAAAGGCTTCGGCCAACCGATCCGCGAGGGCCTTGGCCATGATGGAATTGTAGTCATCGTGGTCTTTATCAAACCGTTTGCAGAGCTCCTCAAGCCCGATGCCGGCAGTCACGGCAAAGGCCCCGATATAATCCTCCCGACCTGAATCCTTTGGGACCACATAATCGGCCAATGAAAGGTTCGGCTGTCCTGTCGGCTTTTCCGATTGCTGCCGGAGATGATGAATGGTCATGAGCAGGGTCTTTCGAGACCCATCCTGATAAAGTTCGATGTCATCCCCGACACTGGCGGCAGAGAAAAACCCATAGACCCCCTTAGCCTGCAACTGTCGCTTCTGGACAATTTCCTCCAGCAACCCCCGTGCGTCGTCATAGAGTTCTTTTGCCTTCGATCCCACCGTCGAATCGTCAAGGATCGCCGGATATCGTCCCTTCAACTCCCAGGTATGGAAGAACGGCGACCAATCAATATATGGAATAAGTTCGACCAAGGGTTGATCGGAAATCGTCTGAATCCCAAATCTCGCTGGTGTTGGAATATCGGTCTTGGCCCAGTCCGACAGAAAACGATTCGCACGTGCCTGGATCAGTGGTAGTAACGGCTTGGCACCGCGATCCTGGTGCGATTGTCTGACTCGCTCATAGTCAGTTCGGACTTGCCGAACGAAACCCTCCTTCTGTGCCTCGCTTACGAGACTTCCCACAACACCTACGGCGCGTGAGGCATCCAACACATGGACAACTCCCGGCTCATAGGATGGGGCGATCTTGACCGCCGTATGGGCCTTACTCGTGGTGGCACCGCCGATCAAGAGCGGCACAGCAAACCCTTCGCGTGTCATTTCTTTGGCCACATGCACCATCTCATCGAGCGACGGGGTAATGAGCCCGCTCAGGCCGATGATGTCGGCCTTGTTCTCTCGAGCGGCGGCGAGAATTTTTTCACAGGGCACCATAACGCCGAGATCGATGACCTCGTAATTGTTACACCCGAGCACGACCCCGACGATGTTTTTCCCGATATCGTGCACATCGCCCTTGACCGTCGCGAGCAAGACCTTCCCCTGTGCCTGGAAATTGCCGGTCCGCTTCTTCTCTTCTTCCATGAAGGGCATCAGATAGGCCACGGCCTTCTTCATCACGCGGGCACTCTTGACGACCTGCGGCAAGAACATCTTGCCTGAACCGAACAGGTCCCCGACAATATTCATGCCTGCCATCAACGGGCCTTCAATGACCTCCAACGGCTTGGCGTACTGTTGACGCGCCTCTTCTGTATCCTGGTCGATATAGTCCGTGATGCCTTTCACGAGCGCATGGGAGAGCCGCTCCTCGACGGTCCCCTTCCGCCACTCATCATCTTTGACAACAGCCTTCCCTTTGGCCTTGACGGTCTCGGCAAAGCTGACGAGGCGCTCGGTCGCGTCGGGTCTGCGGTTGAGCAACACATCCTCGACAAGTTCGAGCAAGTCTTTGGGGATCTCCTCGTAGACGGCAAGCTGACCGGCATTCACGATGCCCATATCGAGTCCAGCTTTAATCGCGTGATAGAGAAAGGCGGTATGCATCGCTTCTCGAACGATGTGGTTGCCACGGAATGAAAAGGAAATATTACTGATGCCCCCGCTGATTTTCGCACCAGGCAGGTTCTGCTTGATCCACCTCGTCGCCTCGATAAAATCCACCGCGTAGTTGTTATGTTCCTCAATCCCTGTCGCGACGGTCAACACATTGGGGTCGAAGATGATATCTTGCGAGGGAAAGCCAACCTGCTCGGTCAGGATCTTGTACGAACGTGCGCAGATTTCTTTCCTCCGTTCCAGCGTGTCAGCCTGCCCCTTCTCATCGAAGGCCATGATGATGACCGCCGCGCCATAGCGACGGACGAGTGTCGCGTGCTCGATGAACTTCTGTTCGCCTTCTTTGAGACTGATACTGTTGACGATCGCCTTGCCCTGAATATTCTTCAGCCCAGTTTCCAGCACCTCCCACCTGGAACTATCCACCATGATCGGCACTTTGCAGATGTCCGGTTCCGACGCGACGAGACGAAGAAACTTTTCCATCGCCGCCTTGGAATCGAGCATGCCTTCATCCATATTCACATCGATGATTTGGGCGCCGCCCTCGACTTGTTGGCGTGCGACCGATAATGCTGTTTCATAGTCACCGGACAGAATCAGCTTCGCAAACGCCGGTGAGCCGGTCACATTCGTTCGCTCACCGATATTGACGAAGTTTGAGTCCGGCCTGATGGTCACGGCCTCGAGCCCGCTCAAGCGCGTGTAGGGTTCGACCTTCGAGATCGTATGCGGCTTCACACCGCGCACCGCTTCGGCAATACGCTTGATATGGTCCGGCGTCGTTCCACAACAGCCTCCGACGATGTTGAGCCAACCATTCTCCGCCCATTCGCGCAGTTGGGGGGCTAATGTGTCAGGAGTTTCGGGGAATCCGGTCGGCAGCAACGGATTCGGGAGACCGGCATTGGGGTGCGCGCTGATATGGATGGGCGCGATGTGCGAGAGTTCTTCGATCAGCGGGCGCATTTCCTTTGGCCCGAGCGCGCAATTCATCCCCACACTCAACAACGGGACATGGGAGATGGAATTCCAGAAGGCTTCCACTGTCTGTCCGGTCACACCACGATTGCTCCCGGCTTGGATGAACGTCACCGATGCCATGATCGGCACCTGGCGTGCACCGGAGGCGAATGCCTGCTGGATCGCAAAGAACGCAGCCTTCGCATTCAACGTGTCAAAAATCGTTTCCACAAGCAGGAGGTCAACGCCACCATCAAGTAACCCCTGAACCTGCTCACCGTAGGCTTTTACCAGCTCGTCATAGGTTGTCCCGCGAGCAGCCGGACTGTTCACATCGGTGGAAATCGACGACGTCTTCGTGGTCGGACCGATCGCCCCGGCGACAAAACAACGCCGGTTCGGCTGTGCCCGTTGCACAGCCTCGACCGCCCGTCTAGCACACTCCGCACCGGCTCTTGAGAGTTCATAGCCAAGAGTCTCCATCCCGTAGTCTGCCAGGGAAATGGCTTGTGCATTGAACGTATTGGTTTCAACAATGTCGGCACCCGCTTGCAAGTACTGCCGGTGAATCTCTTCGATGACGGCAGGTTGGGTCAGGTTGAGTAGGTCGTTGTGCCCCTTTACATCCTTCTTCCAATCCTTGAACCGCTCACCGCGAAAATCTGCCTCCTCCAGCCTCCGCTGCTGGATCATCGTCCCCATCGCCCCGTCAAGAATGAGAATACGCTCTTGCAGCAGAGCCTCAATGGACGCGTTGTGCTGTATCGCCATGATCACCTTGATTACAAAATTTCATACGTTGTTCTCGCTCTGCTCGCGATCATACTGGAAGGCATTCCAAGCGAGCAAGCAGGAGATCCATTCTTGACAGGCATTTGGAGCGCTGGCTACGATGCATGGGGATGTCGCTCTTGTCGATCCGAGGAAGTGCGATACACATTCTTTTTCTTACGGCCCTCGCTCTGTCAACCGACGCCTCTTTCACCCTAGCCGAACCTTATTTTGAAGATGGGTTTCTCGGCCTTTCCCAGAAAGAACTCCACGACAAACTCGGCATGCCACAGGCCGTGCGGGATCGAAAATCCGCATTGCGAGTCTTCACCTATTACCCGATCACAGATTGGTCGAATTACTTCAGCAAAGTGGTCTCACCGGAGAACGGCGAAGATGTGTATACCTTCACGCGCGACGGCATCGAGGTCCGCTACTCGTTCAGCTACGCCGTTGACCCGAATGATCACGACGAGAATCGCCCGTTGATCGTTCGACTCGTGGATATCGAGTTTTCACCGCCCGTTCCGCTCCACCGCATCCCGGCCATGGTTCCCGAGTTTCATCCTTCAACGGACCCCGGCTCCCCTGCGTTTCGATCCAATATCTGGTTGCTCTTGTTCAAAGGACCGCCTTCATCAGCAGCTCGGTTCATCGTGAGAGAGAACGCAAAGGATCGATTGGATTGGACCCTCTGCTTCCAATTCTTCTCAATGCAGGGACTACCTGATCGCTTAACGACCAGGGCCTCGATCGACCGTATGGAAATCAGTACGCAGAGCCTGCAGTTGGTGACCCTTCGGCAGCGCCATACCCATGAGCCAGTCTCCAATCCCTACGCTCACCCTATAGGCCTGGACCCGGTTCCACCCAAGCCATTGCCCAAACCAATCCCCGTTCCCCAATACGAGGAGTAGTCGGGACGAAGAATGTAACGGAGGTTTACTGCGGCGGTTGTTGCAGCCGATCCTGTTGCGCTTGGCCGGAAGCGACAGCCTTCTTCTTCAAGATATCCATTGGCCCACCGTCGCTCGTATACAGAAGCACGGGTGTCCCAATTCCAAGAACGATGAGCAGGCCTAGTGCCAGCAACCTGATCATTGGGCTATTCTTGCTCAGATACATGATGATCAGCAGAACGATTGCCGCGATGCCAACGGAGTTGAGGATCGGCAATTCACTCACACTCGATTTGTCCAACTTACTTGGAAACTTCGGCATCTCCCACCCAAACGCCTTCGCTCCCTCCTGAAGCTTCTGCTGCATGGATTGACTCTTCGGATGTGCCTTTTCCACCGAACCCGGTTGTTCATGCATCTTCACTTTTGCCCGATATTTTTCGGGGATTGTCTCCGGTGAATCGGTAAATACCGGATTCCCTTGATCATCGATGTAGGAGTAGATGGTCGTCGCCAGAACTTCCACGGTGGTGCTTATTCCAAGCACAAGACAAAGGCTGATCGGGAGGATGAGGTGTCGCATGGTGGTTGCACTATCCATATATTATGGTTGATTGTGTCGAAAACTACTGAGGCAAGTATAGCGCCTGACTATATGTAGTTGATTTCATTTGCTATTCATGGCTCTTCCTTGACTCACGGACAACTCACTTGCTAGCATCGGGACTTCTTATGGCCACCGAGTCTCAACCTATTTCATTTGATCCCAACGCGGAAGAACCATCGTTCATTCGCCGTCGTCCGGTACGAATCATCATTTATACCGGGCTTGTGCTCTTTATTCTCATGGCCGTGATTTGGCCCATGATCGTTCAGCTTAGTGACCCGAACTTTGAGAAGCACATCGCACAACATCGCGTCATGGTCGGCATGAGTAAAGAGCAGGTCCTGGAATCCTGGGGCGGACCGCAGACAATCAACACGACCTTCACGAACGATGGAATTCGACAGGAAGAATGGATTTTCGAAGATTGGGAGAGTTCAGCGGTGGTCCGTCATCGCTATCTGTATTTTGAAGAGGGCATCCTGATGGGAGGATGGTACGAAGGAACCCGAGAGCGTCAGTTTCGTGACTTACCAGCAGAGAAGCCCCACCCCAGAATTCAACCGTAAGCCCGCCGCGATCAGTATCTACTCACACGCGCCGTTCATCCGCTGACCGATTTGTCTCCCATCGATCGATTGCACTTTACTCGCCATCGGTTTCACTTTAGACTCACCATCAAGTTACGGCGTCTCCGTGATTCGTACGCGCCGCTCCTGGCCGGGACCACCGGACACCGTTAACACCCGTTTCCATTCGCGGACTTGGTAGATGGCCCAGGCATTCGGCTGCCCCTTGAAAAACGCCATGGGATCCTCGCCGCTGGCATTGAGGAAAATGGGCTCTGTAAATCCTTCTTCCAAAACATAGTCGAGTAAGGATTCCGTGGTAAAGCCGGTTCCTCGTAGCGTGACATCGGCTAAGATGGTGAGAATTTCGTCAGGATCCTGAATGGTGATCGGGTTCATCGGCTGTCCTCTGTGGTCCGAATTGTACCGATCCGTTACGAACGAAGGCAAGGTCTTGCGTCTATGCCCATGAAAAAATCCGCATTTCTCAACGCTCTCCTCACGCTCATGGATCACAAACATCATTGGGCCTGGGAGTATTTTTCCTCAGGCCGGCTCAGCGCCGCTCAGCTCAAGACTCACTTTCAACATGAGTACGCGGTCTACGTTCGGGACTTTCCGGTCTTTTTGTCACGGATCCTTGGGAGAAACCCTCCCCCATCAGTCCGGCATATGCTGGCCGAGAATATTTACGAGGAAGAGACTGGTGGGCTCTCATTGGGTACATCACATCCGGAACTGTTCCTGGCCATGATGGAAGGACTGGGATTCCGCCGTGCGGATTTTGAGCATGATCGGCTCCTGCCTGCGGCTCGAACCTACCGAGCCTGGCTGGAACGGATGTCACACCACCGTCACTGGGTGGTTGCAGCGGCAATATTCACGGTGTTCGTTGAGGGGAGCATCAAAGATCGCAAGGAGCTTCACGCTCCATCCAAAAAAAGAAAACCGGAGGACATTGAAGCCATCATCGCCGGTCATCCCTTGGTTCAATATCACAAGGTTCCACGAAACCGCATGGACCTGATTCGAGCTCACCAGCTGGTGGAAGCAGGCCATCGGCAGGATGCCTATGATATGGTCGTCAACTACACCCCTCCGGCTCTGCGACCGTTGGTCCTGACAAGCGTCAAGAAGAGTCTAGCGCTCTGGTTGAACTACCGGGACGCGATCGCCAAGGCTTGCGATATCCCCAGACCCTCATGATCTGGTCGTCCCCTTCTTGGTGCCTTGTGCTGCTCCTCATCATCGGTCTGACGCCATCGGTGAGTGATGCGGAAACCTTCTCGGATATGGTGTTCATTCCTCCGGGAGAGTTTACGATGGGAACGCCGGAAGGAAGCGATGGATTTCCTGACGAACATCCCGAACGGCGTATCTATCTCGGCGGGTACCTCATTGATCGCTTTGAAATCACCAACCAAGCGTATGCCACATTCGTCCAGGCAACGAGTCATCGCTCTCCGGAAAATTCGAATCAAGCCGCGACGCTCTGGGCCAACAATCAGCCTATACCAGGCATTGAACAGCATCCCGTGGTCAATGTCAGTTGGACCGATGCCGACGCCTATTGTCGGTGGATGGGAAAACGTCTCCCGACAGAAGCCGAATGGGAAAAAGCAGCACGGGGAATCGATGGCCGACGGTATCCGTGGGGAAACAAGTGGGACGTCACCCGAGCGAACAGCGCCAGTTACTGGGCGCAACGAACGATCGAATTCACCAGCGGAGCCGACTGGGAGGCCTTCTGGATCAATGGCGACGGGGCTCGCTTAGCCAAAGAACACGGTATACGAGGAGAAGTCTTAACGATGCCGGTCGGCAGTTTCGAAGAATCGGTAAGTCCCTATGGGTTGTTCGACATGGCGGGTAATGCTGCAGAGTGGGTTCAAGACTGGTACGACCCCAACTATTATCGAAACGGCCCCCTCAGTGATCCGTCTGGTCCACACCGAGGTGCGATCAAGGCCATGCGCGGTGGTTCCTGGCTGAAGCCGGCCGCCAGTCTCCGCACCAGTGATCGCGATTGGGGGACGATGGACAGCCGTCCCAGCGGCACCGGGTTTCGATGCGCGAAAGACGCATGGTGATCACCCTGTTCTACGATTCGCCTCCTCTAGCTCTTCACCTCCTACCCAGCCGTTAAGCAACAGCGTCTCGTTGGAATCAGGGTCCCGGTTGGTCTTTCACAAGGACTTCGACCTGCTCAACTCTCACCACCGGCATGATGAGTCCGGCTCCCTCTTCGTCATGGGAGAAATCATAGATGATCGATTCGGTTGGAATCAGTTTCCCAGCCATCACGACAAACACCTGCACCTTCTCCTGTCTGGAAAGACTCCGTTTTATGCGATCGGCTAGAGTCTTGTCCGGCCTGACTCGCAGGTCGCCTGGAAATTCTTCAGGCTTGAATCGAACCAGCCCCCAACTTGTCGCGTTGAAGTCCGGCCCAATCGCCACTCTGTACGCCTGCGTTTCGAGATCGAATCGCGACAATTCTCCCGTCCACACGAATGCCACACGCCTCGTAAGCGCAGGATTCCCATCACGCAATGCATCCCGCTCTCGGTTCAGATTGAACAGTCGCTCATCATGGCCTGGATCATTGTGCCCCTGACCATAGACTGTTGCCCAGTCAGGTGGTACTCGATCCAGCTCGATAAGGAACGCGTCGATGGCCTTCCGCTCGATCAGAATCTGCACGTCGGCAGGGAATATCGAATGAAGTTGCGTCAGTGGAATGGTTCTCAGCGAACGAACCCCTGATGCATCGTCCGCTTGTACGGTGACGGGCAGCAAGGGAAACACGTCAAACTGGCACAGCAGCACAAGGATGGTTGCGAGAGACCTACTCGCCAGCGACACGAACCAGCGCCCGATCATAGGAAGCCTTCAGAGACATCACGCCTGGATGGTCGTCCGTGAGCACACCGACTTGGATGAGAACCTCAAGCCGAGGGGCAGGATTGAGTCGCCGAAGGTCAGACTGAGAAAGGCCTTCCGTGCTCAGCGCGTTCTCGTAGATTTCAAGCCACGATTCGGTCACCGCACGCAACCCTACATCCGTCGGTTTCATACGACCGAACCGCACTTGCTGGAGCAGCTTGATCAGAGGGTCGGATTGCGAGATGGTTGAGATTGCGCCTTGCAGCGCCTGTTCGCTCGACGTCGAAAAGCTATTTTGCATGTGTGCTAGAGCAGAAAGTTAGAAGTTCAGGACAATTTTTACAGGACCCGAAGGCTGTTCAAAAAGGTCGTCGGGCAAGGCCGCAGCGAGCGAAACGGCGAGGCGTACGCTTCGGTACGTTGAGCCGCTGAGCGACGCGAGAACGAAGCTGGCGGACTTTTTCAACAGCCTGCTCTCAGTTCATCGAACAGGCACCCGGCCCGCGTGGATCCCCGCAACTACCGCAGGGGCTGGTACCTCCAGAGGGAGCCCAACTGGTCGTCGCTCCGACACCGAAGGCTGAAAACTGTTTATCAACCTTGCTCGTCTGACATTTGGGGCAAACCGCCTCCGCCGATCCTTGGATCAGGAGCTCAAAACGATGATTGCATTCACAGCACACATATTCGAAGATAGGCATTGATAGCATCTCCTTGATTCCTTCGAGGTCGAATACATTATAAGATCAGCGCTGCCCAATCGCAACGATAAGGACCCTATGTACCAAGAGGAAAAAACATTCGCTCTCCGCTTCACCCTCGAAGCGTCGTTCCCAGACGACTATGCCGGCGAGGAAGATGAGCACAATTGGATACGCGAGTGGGAAGCCCGCATCAAACCCCAGGTGATAAAATCGCTGTTTGAGTTGCTGCGGCAGCATGGCGGTTGGACTGCACACGTCAGAAACCGAGGCGCGTCACCAACAGACGAGATCGAGATCGTCTTGACGAGAGATTTCTCAAAACCTGTTCTCTTTCCGTTCGACAAATGATCTCTTCGGAAGCCATCGGGTTGTACATCCATGTCCCCTTCTGTCGCCGCCGTTGCCACTTCTGCGCCTTCTACCTGGAGATCGCTCAACCCAATCGGATCACGCAGTTTCAGTCGGCCCTCCTTCAAGAGATTGCGCTCCACGCCCAACAAGATGTGTTGAATGGACGTTTCTTGCAAAGCATATATTTTGGTGGGGGGACACCGACATCGCTCCCTACTGAATACCTGACGATACTGCTGAACCGGATTCGAGCGACGTGGCCGACGAACCCGACTGCGGAAATCACGATCGAGGCGCACCCCTCAACCGTCAGCCCCAACGATCTCAGCGCTCTGACCCAAGCTGGGTTTAATCGAATCAGCTTCGGAGCGGAATCTATGCAGGACCAGGATTTCACTTCCATCGGGCGGTTCGGGCTGGTTCAAGACACTGCGACTGCCGTTCATGAATCGCGCCGCGCAGGATTCGAGAATATCAACCTCGACCTGATGTATGGACTCCCAGGCCAATCGTTGCACGATTGGAGAGATACCGTGGAATCACTCCTGATGCTTCAGCCGAGTCATCTCTCGTGTTATGCCCTGACCGTTGAAGAAAACACGCGACTCGCTCAGGACATTGCTCAACAGATCGTCGCGCCCCCCGATGACGCACTTCAGAACGAAATGGAGTCCGTAACGGAAGACCTCCTTGCCAGCGCGGGATTTACGCACTATGAGATTTCCAATTACGCCAAACCTGGCTATTCCAGCCGCCACAACCTCCTGTATTGGACCGGCGGTGAGTATCTGGGACTCGGCCCAAGCGCACAGTCGTATCTCGCTGGGACCAGGTTCGGGAAAATTGCGAACCTCGCATCCTATGTGGAGACGCTGAGCTGCGATCGTCTACCGATCGTTGACCGAACCACACTTTCGATATCCGAGCGACAGCGAGATGCGCTCGTCTTCGGCTTACGCCTTCTCCGCGGGGTCCCTCGTGTGACGGGCCGAACCGCCGATCGAGATCTGCAGGTTGACACACTCCTGAACCAGGGTTTGCTCGCTTCAGATCACGACCGCCTGTGGCTGACTCCCTTGGGACGGCGATACGCTGATACGGTGGCAGCGGCACTGTTTTGAGCACACGACTCGCCCCGCCATTGAGCATTCACGGTTCATTTATTCGATCATCGCCAGATTGACAAGACATGCGCAATCGGAGGAGACTACGCGTAGTCTCAGGGGGTTACATTGCCAGTCAACATGGACCCAGCCAAGAAACGCCGTCGCTCCGAACGGACGAAGGGACCAACCTCTCAAGAAGTGGGTAGCGGCGCAGCTTCGTCATCACCAAGTCCATCCCTCGGAATCGAGACCGAAGAGGATCGAGAAAAAGCCTTGGCTGATGCCGAGCTGAAAAATCTATGGGATGCCACCGAAGTCATCGATATGGACACGGTGTAGGAACGAGGTGGATACCTTGAAGTCGTACAATTCTCACAGCCATCAGCTTCGTCAACGTGCCTAGAACTCCGCGCTGCATGCCGACACCTGCGACACCAGAAACTATTCCTGACATCACCGAAGAAGTCGGAACCGGTTCAGACACGGAATTCGAGTCCCACGTGGTGGTGTACAACTGCGATTGCCACACCTACCAGCAGGTCATTGAGTTATTTTGCCGATTTATTCCTGGGATGACGTCGACAAAAGCTTTTGAGTTAGCGTATCGAATCGATCATGACGGGGAAGCCATCGTCTTCACTGGAGCAACTGAACAAGCTGAACATATTGCAGCAAAGCTCGCAGGAGGGGGGCTCCGAGTGGCCGTGCAGTGATGGCATCTTCCGCTACTTCGGCCTGGCTTTTCGATTCCCTGCCTTTTTGACAGCGGCAGGAGATTTTGCGTGGGCGGTCTTGGCGGCAGGTTTGACCGCCGTCCCAGCCGTCGTCGCCTTGGCTGGTTTCTTGCTTCCCTTTGTTTGCGAAGCAGCTGACTTTTTCCCTTTGCCCTGCGATTTCGACTTTCCGCTCTGCGAGGGTTTGACCGGAACCATGTAGGTGGAAGTCCGATTGACCTTAGCCAACTGGTCTCCGCTGAGGACACGCACTTGGTACAGCTCAAACAGTTTGCTGATAGCTTTCGTATCACCACGCCTCGCCGCATTCAGCAGCTTCCGGCGTTGGTTCATCTCCTCTTCTTCGGTATGCGAAGCAGCTCGCCGTTCCATGCCCATCCTTTCTCAACTGCAGCCGAAGACCCACCAGGGCCCCAACTAGTGAACACCCCCTGCTAAGAAAATTGCTGGAGTATATCAGAGTCCTGGATTCTTGGGAACATCAAACATTGTGCCCACTTACGGCGCACCACAGACTCTAGTGTAGTGCGTCCAACGCTTCTTTACATTTGGCGATCTTGGCCATAATACTCTCGACAGATGCGGTCCAGACAAACACGCGCGGGTTCTGATTGTGGTTGTTCATGTAATCTTCGATGGCGG
>JAOUHJ010000088.1 GCA_029865225.1 Nitrospira sp. | reverse complement strand
ACTGAGTCTTGTACACCACATGAGCCTGTCGATGAAGTTTCATCGACGGCCATCATAGCACCAGGCGAGCAACAGACGGCGCCCTGCTCACACCCCCACCCTCCCAGGTGGGGAACTCCCGCGTAATCAGAAGGAGCGAAGCCAATATGACACGATGGCGCGTGAAATCTTCCCCGACCTATAAAGGCCCGTTTGACCTCGCGCCCGAGCATGTGCTCGCGGCCATGCGACGCTACAAGACGGCGAAGAAGAAACCGACGAGTGTGGCCCTCGACGAGCGCACCCTCAAAGAACTGAAGGCTCTGGCAACACACCAAGGCATTCCCTATCAGGTCCTCATGCGTGTCTTCATTCTCCGTGGGATCGAGAGCATGAAACAAGCCTCATAGCCACACGCCCACGCTGTCAGAGCGTTCGCGTGCGGGATGTACCACTCACTGCCCCCGGTTGATTCACTCAAGGCACGTTCCCGTCGTCACCAACCATATCCGGCACGGTCGCGTCACGCGACACGACGGTGCCTGATTCCACCTGGCACGGCGCCTCAAGACGCGGTGCCTCAGCGGCATGCCGGACGATGCTCTATAGAGTGTCTTTGGCGAGTGCGGTGTGATGAGGGACGGTGAATCGTCGTTTCAAGTAGGCAGACCAGGGTAGGTCTGACTGAAAGACCTCAGACCGTTGGAGGTATGAGGCATACTATCAGGCCTACTGTGGGTCTCTTACACCGCCACGTCGTATTGTTTTGCGTACGCATCGATGAGTCCGCGTAACATACGTTGATAGGGGACACGTGCACGCTTGGCCTGCTTCTTGAAAAACGCCAGACTGCTCTGAGTCAACTCCAGCGTAACTTTTGTCGTTGGCTCACGTTTGACTAAGGCCGACGGTGGCGGCAGAAAATCTGCGACACGCTCCCCCATGGCCAAGCGCTCATCGGTGTATCTGATTTTCTTCCTCATAGCGTTTCCTCCCTTGCCTCCAGTAGCCTGCTCCATACATGCGTATGCGCTTTCTCCTATACGAAAATCGTACCGTTAACACGTTGCCGAGCCGAAGACCCGCTTCTCTCCATTTTCACGATCGAGGTCTCGAATAATGACGCGTTTGAGGTCGTCAAAGGCAGTTTGCGCTACTTCAAACGACACGCTATGATTTTTCTGATTGAGGAGGCCTTTTCCCTCATCCCATTCAAAGCTAGGTGTTGGCATTTCATGCTACCATATAATTATATGGGACCAGACACCACTAAGGTTCTCACGAGAGATTGGGTTGACTGGTAGATCTCTAACAACTATACTAGTTGTTAGAGATGAGGTGATTGATGATTGAAACGGTATCCACACTTGAAATGCGTCAACGCCTAGGGGATCTTCTGAATCGGGTGGCGTTGCGACATGATCAATTCGTCATCGAGCGCAAAGGCAAGGCTCTGGCGGCGATAGTCCCTGTCGAACGACTTGAACAGATGCAGGAAGCCGCACGTGTCCACTTGCTTTCAACTCTTGCGCAACGCTCAGAAGAGCTCTCGCAGAGCCAAGCCGACCATCTTGCCAATGAAGCCAAACACCGCACTCGTAAGTTACGTCGAAAGTGATCTGTGATTCGAGCGGTCCTCGACGCCAATGTCTACATTAGTGCATGTATCCGTCCGCAGGGGCCACCAGGTAGGATCTTGCGCTTCCTGTTGGAGAGTCAGGCGTTTCATCTTGTCGGGTCTGCACCCATCTTTGATGAAGTCCGACGCGGACTGAACTATCCCCGCGTCCGGCGGTACCATTCCTTGTCCGCCGAAGAGATTGATCGGTGGGTCATCGCTCTGGCGTTGATTGCCGAATCCACAGAAGGCCGTTTGAAGCTCCGGGCAGTCGAGCGAGATCCAGATGACGACAAATATCTGGTTGCTGCGCTGGAGGGACGTGCCGGATATCTTGTGAGTGGGGACTCAGATCTGCTTGAGCTGCACGAATATAGAGGCGTGCGCATGATCACAGCCCAAGCATTTCTCCGTATCCTAGAGAAAACGGGAACGTAGCCATAGGTTCAAGATGGCACTATGTCCCATCCCGTTGAAATAGAGTCAGCCCATATAATCTGATACTGGTCACATGTACTTCCCGTAATGGCTTCGTTCCTTACGTCCGAAGCTTCCAGGGCTGCCTACCATGCCAACAGTCGTGGGAATGCTCGGCAAGACATCATTACGGTTGATCAAGACCACAGGTTGTTCTTGGATCGGCATTCCGACATCATCGATCACTTCAGTTGGCGCTGCCACATCCCTCAATGAGCACCGGCTGTTCTCTTGGCACGGTCGACTCGCGGTGTCGTCGGTGGCCTCGATCCTGAGGTCGGAGTCGCTTGAACTACGACTCCGTCGCTTGTAAAAAGAGGTAATGCTATTCTAAACGAGGTACGACGAACGCTATAAGGTACGTATGATTGGATCAACGATTACCCGAAAAGGTCAGGTCACCATCCCCAAGACTATTCGTGATCGGCTTGGCGTACGGGAAGGGGAAAAAGTCTTGTTTGTCATTCGCGGGGATGACGTGGTGCTCACGGTTGTCCGCGGTACAATCTTAGATCTGAAGGGTTCAGTCACTCCTGTTCAACGACCGGAAGATTTTGAGTCGATCCGCCAGTCTACCAAAAACACCATTGCGACAAAGCTCGGGCGACCTGCCTAGTCGTTGCTCAATACGAATGTCTTCCTTCGGTATTTAACGAATGATGATCCCGTGTAGTCGAAACACGTGTAGGCATTGTTTCGCGTTGCCGTTCAGGACAACCTACTGCCACAGGAAAGTTTATAGATGATCTGATTGAACAAGAACACCTTGTTATATGAGAACAACAATAAACCGAGACAAGTTCCAGTCTGAATTGCTCCTGACTATCGAGTGAAGAGGTTCTGGAGACAATCCTACGAGCGTCTTTCAAAAGCATGAAGAGATGCACCGGGTCGCTTGGCGAAGGAAGGAAATCCAAATGCGCGTAAAAGCTTCTTGCGGCCTCGTCATTGGCATGGACCGTTGAGTTCATCCCGGCCACAATCGAACGCCTCATACGATTTATGTAACCTGTAAAGTTTTACCCTCGCGAACGTTTGCGTATAAATAAGTAAGGTGCCAGTAGTGGCACCTGCTCCTGTAACTCATTGATTTTTCATGACATGAAATGTCACTTTTTGCACTGCGTTTTCGTCGTATCTATTTGATCTTGCTCGCTTTCTTTCAATCCTGAAAAGGCTGGTGTCGACAGTTCGATTCTGTCCCTCGGCACCACTCTCTCCGTCAGTCGTCCTCGCTCGGAATTCACACCGTTGTTCCGTATGTTGCAATGAGCCAGTTACTGCGGGTCGCGTCTTCTCATATGCTGATCGGTGTATGATTCAGCCTTCAACACAATTGTCAGGACTCAGGTGAGTAAGATGGAGTGCGAAAAGGCGGCGGTGCGGTGCCTTGGGATCGACTGCAGAATGCATCGGACAGGAGCTCCAGAAACCCTGTCTACTTCCTGATCGTCCGGATGTAGGCCAACACAGCCCGGCTCTCCTCTTCCGACAAGAGAAGCTTCCAGGACGGCATGTTGGGTTTTCCCTCATGGATGGTTCGGAGCAACGTCGTGTCGGACTGTTGCGTGGTGGACGGCCTTGTCAGATTTGCCGGGTCCGGCCCCAGCATCATGTACCCATCTCCTTTCCCCTGTGGCCCATGGCAACCGGCGCAATGCCTGGCAAAAATCTCTCCTCCGCTCGCATGGTCACCACTCAGTGAGTCGGTTTCGGTCTGAGCTGCGATCGCGCGCGACCCCACTATAGAAATCAGCGCGACGCTCAAGACAATTCCCATGATCATGTTCCGCATCCTCATTGTTGTCCTCCTCGAGGCTTGTTCCCTTCTCACGTCGGCGGTAGGCTCCTCGGGTGGCGGGAGAGTCGCGGCTCACCATTGCCATGAGGAGTATGGATGACTGGATCTTGTTCATGAGCCGCTCCTCCTTGCGCATCACCGGCCGGTGATGATCCCTGAGATCCTTCTTCCAGCCAACGATAGAGCACCGGCAACATGATCAACGTCAACAACGTTGAGCTTACAAGCCCGCCGATCACGACGATCGCCAGCGGCCGCTGTACTTCGGACCCGATCCCTTGCGCAAAAGCGAGTGGAACCAGTCCCAACAGTGCGACCAGTGCCGTCATGAGGACCGGGCGCAATCGCAGCAATGCTCCCGATGTCACCGCCTCATCCAGGCTATGACCATCGTCGCGAAGTTTGTTCATATAGGACACCAGCACGATCCCATTCAGCACGGCCACGCCGAAGAGATTGATGAACCCGACCGAGGCGGGCACACTGAGATATTCTTTCGTCAGCCAGAGCGCCACCACCCCACCGATCAAGGCAAACGGCAAGTTCAAGATGATCAGAGCTGCCTGACGAAGCGAATTGAAGGTCGAATAGAGCAACAAGAAGATCAGGGCAATTGTGATCGGGACAATGATTTGCAGTTTGGCCATGGCTCGTTCCATATTCTCGAACGAACCACCCCATATCACTCGATACCCGATGGGAAGATCCACTCGTTGCTCAATTTTCTGCTGCGCCTCCTCCACCAGGCTACCGATGTCCCGACCCGAAGTATTGAACCCGATGGACACATACCGCTGAAGCTGGTCACGACTGATGCGACCCGGTCCCTCCTCCAACTGCACGGTGCCCAAGTCCTCCAGAGGGATCAACGCGCCGAAATGATCACTCACGCGAATATTGCTGATGGTTTCCACGCTGTCCCGGTATTGCTCCGGAAACCGCACGACGAGATCGAACCGCTGCTGTCCTTCGTACACGCGCGTGGCGACTTCTCCGCCGATCGCGGTCGTGATAATTTCCCGGACATCGGAGACATTGATCCCATGCCTGGCAATCTTGCCTCGGTCGATATCGATCGTCAGATACGGCTGTCCGAACAGCTGCTCCACCTTGATATCCCGCACACCTCGAACGGTCTCCAGCACCTCAGCGATTTCCTGTGCCTTATCCCGTAAGATCTCTAGGTCATCGCCGAATAGTTTGACGGTGGCCTCGGTCCGCACGCCGGAAATCAACTCATCAACCCGCTGTTGGATCGGTTGGCTGATGAGAAACGTCGCCCCTGCGACACCGGCTAACCGTTCGCGGAATTTTTGGACAAGCTCAGGCCTGGTCTTCGCCGTCGTCCATTGGTCAAGCGGCCGAAGCCGAACGACCGGATCGCTCTCATTCGGCTCCTGCGGATCGTTCCCCAATTCCGTTCGGCCGATTTTCGAGACGACCATCTCCACTTCGGGAAACTCCATGATCGCCTGCTGCATACGTTTTTCGATCTCGATCGAAGCCGGAAGCGACACACTCGGGAGGCGAATCGTTTGCGGAGCCAGCGATCCTTCATTCAGAATCGGGATAAATTCGGTTCCCAGCGACGGGATCAATGCCAATGCGCCGACCAGGGCTCCGACGGCAAGCACCAGCACGACGTTCCGGTGTCCGAGCGCCCATCGAAGGGTCGGAGCATAGACGCGCTTCGCCAGTCGGACAATCCAAGGGTCTTCCTCACTCCCCTGTTTGAGCACCACCGAGCAGAGTACAGGCGATAGCGTGAGCGATAAGACGAGCGACACCAGTAGCGCGATCATGATGGTATAGGCCAACGGCTTGAACATCTTACCCTCCATCCCGTGAAGCGACAGGAGAGGGAGAAATACCAAAATAATGATCAGAATCCCGAAGACGACCGGCTGGCCGACTTCCGTCACCGCTTGGGTCACGAGCTGAAGCCTTGGTGTGGTGGCGGCTGATTGGTGCGACAGATGGCGATAGACATTTTCAACAACGACGACCGACCCATCGACGATCATCCCGATTGCAATAGCCAATCCCCCCAGTGACATCAGATTGGCCGTCAATCCCGTTTGTCCCATGACGATGAACGTCGCAAGCGGAGCCAGCACTAATGTCCCAACCACGATCAACGCACTGCGCAAGTTTCCGAGAAAGAGGAACAGCACGACGACGACGAGCGCCACCCCTTCCGCCAACGACTTGTAGACGGTATTCAGCGCCGCGGTGATCAGTTCAATGCGATCATAAAAGGGTACGATCCGCAATCCATTCGGCAGCAAGTTCTTCGCATGGATATCGTCCACTCGAGCTTTGAGGCTCTCCACAACATCCCGGGCATTCCCTCCGCGCAACATCAGCACAATCCCGCTGACGACCTCGCGGTCACCGTTCAGCACCGTGGCCCCATGCCTCACCGCATGGCCGATCACGACGCGTGCCACGTCTGACACGTAGACGGGAGTTCCACCGGTTTCCTTGACGACGATGCGTTCAATATCTTCCATCGAACGGATCAGGCCGATCCCACGCACAATATATTTCTCGGCATGCTTTTCCAGAATATTGCCACCGGCGTTGGCATTATTCCTGGCCACGGCGCCAAAGACATCGTGAAGCGTGAGGCCGTATTTCCGAAGCAAATCTGGCTCGACTAATACCTGATACTGTTTGACGTAGCCACCCATTGAATTGACGTCGATAACTTCCGGTGTGCCTTTCAGAATGGGACGAATCACCCAATCCTGGATCGTTCGCTGTTCGATCAAACTCTGGTACTCAGCCTCCTGGCTCGCAGCCGCTCCCCGCCCATCCTCCAAATAATACTGAAACACCTCACCCAGACCCGTACTATTCGGCACCAGCATCGGTTCGGCCCCAAGGGGAAGTTGTTCCTCGACTTCGAGCAACCGTTCAAGCACCAGCTGCCTGGCAAGATTGATGTCCATCGAGTCATCAAACACCAGCGTAATGAGCGACAATCCGACTTTCGTCAGAGAGCGCATTTCCGTAAGAGCCGGCACCCCTGCCAGCTGAAGCTCAATGGGATATGTGACGAGGCGCTCGACCTCCCCCGGCGATAGACCTGGAGCCTTGGTGACAACCTGCACCAACACACTAGTCACATCAGGAAAGGCATCGATCGGGATGGTTCGAAAGGCGTAGATCCCTCCCACCCCAATCACCACCGCGCAGATGATGACCAGCATCCGTTGCCGCAGAGAGATGTCGAGGAGGCGAGAGACCATCAGACGGGTTTCTTCAACAGCTCGGATTTTAGGACAAACGCGCCGTGCGTCACGACCGGCTCTCCTTCGTTCAGACCGCCGAGGATGGAGGTATACGTCCCATTGGATTCACCGATGTGGACTTCGCGCAATTCGTATTCACTTGGGCTCCGTTGGACGAAGACAAAGGTTCGGCCTTGATCACGTTGCAATGCCGCCTCCGGCACCGCCAACCGATCGGGCTGGGCCTCGGAAAACAGTCGGATCGTCGCGAACATTTCTGGTTTCAGCCGCCCGTCCGGATTCGGTAATTCCAGTCTGAGTTGCATGGTACGCGTCACAGGGTCCAACACATCGCCCACGTAGGTAATCGTACCCGTGAACGTTTCTTTAGGATAGGCATTGATCTGTACCTCGACCTGGGTGCCACCGGAGGCATGGACGGAGTGGACAAACGGAATGTCTTTTTCTGGAATATTGGCGACGATCCAGACTTCTGAAAGATCCGCGATGACAAACAGATTTTCCGTGGTCTCGACGACTTCGCCTCGCGTCAGATTACGCCCGATGATGCGACCCGCAAACGGCGCAACGATCGGGACGACGGATCGGATCTCACGACTTTTGTCCAGACGACGTAGTTCGCCAGCATCCATGCCGAGCAACTTCAATCGATCCCTCGACTCATTAGCTTCAGCCTGCGTACTCAACAGCTCCGCGTGTCGACGTTGTGCTTCCGCTTCTCCGATCACTTTTTCCTGGAGCAGGAATTTCGCTCTGCCATAGGCTTGTTCCGCGACATGCAGTTTAGCCCGCGCCTTGAGGTAGGCCGACTGAGCAAGACCCAATTCGCTGCTGTATAAAATCGCCAGTGGAGCATTGGCTTTGACCTGTTGTCCAAGATCACCGTATACATCAACGACTCGTCCTCGAACCAAAGTCGTAATCTCCGCCATGTTCCGCTGATTTGGATGAACAATCGCTGGGAAATCCCGATGCGTTCGGAAATCACTGCGCGCCGCCGGCTGGATAACCAGCCCGACTCGTGACGATTCTTCCACCGAGAGCGAAATAATCCCCGGCGCCGTATTCACGGACGTCGACTTACTAGCCACGACATCGGTGGGCGTCCCATCACAGCCCCCGCCCATCGCCACAAGACCAAGGACTAGGCCGCATAATCCTCGGTTGCTGCGTGGTGAAGACGTTCGTACGAACTCAAGCAGACTCCTCACAAGGTACCTCCTACAGCCTGCTCAAGACGCGCTAATGAAACGGACAACGCATGCCTGGCCTCGGCATAGTCTAGCAAGATTTGCCGTTGCACACGTTGTGCATCGAGCACCTCCAGGAGGCTCGATGCTCCCTGTTGAAAGCTGAACTGCGCGAGCCGTAGCGCCTCCTGAGCTTGTTTTAACAATCCCTTATCAAAGACCTCGATCAACTCCGCCGTGGTACGGACGTCCTGAAAATGCTGATACACGGCCCGCCCCAGTTCATTACGCGTCCGCAGCAGTTCGGCTTCCTCACGGCGCTTGGCTCCTAGCGACGCGGCAATTTCTCCCTGACGCCGGTACCACAGCGGCATCGGAACCGACAGTCCTCCTTGAAATGCTTCTCGTCCCAACTCGCGCCAATAGCTGCCGCTGACCGTCACGGTCGGCACCCGAGCTTGCCGTTCAAACTCAATCTTCCACTCCGACTGCTCGACCGACCTCAACAGTCGTTGGATGCTCGGATGCTGTTCCATCATGCGGGCCATCAACCCTTCGATGCTCAATCCTCGTGGAATCATTCTAAACTCGCCTTGGACCGCATACGTCGCTCCAAGCGAACCGCCTGTCAGCGTATCAACCACGACTCGGCTGATACGAACCACATTGTCCGCGCGAGCCAGCTGCTGGCGGGCCTTGAGCACCTCAACTTCCGCCTTGATGGATTCAAATTGCGGAGCCTCGCCTGATTTGACTCTCGCTTTAACGATCCGTGCCACGCCCTCGACGGTATCCAGGTTCTGTCGCGCCAGATCAGCTCCCTTCTGTGCCAGCAGCAAGTCGTAAAATGCCGCCTTCACCTGGGAAGACAAATTTAATCGTGTCTCCAGCAACCCGACGTTGGCCGTCGCGAATCCGAGATCCGCTACCTGTTGACGCGCGGCCCGTAAGGCAGGCCATTCAACCCGCTGTCCGACCGACACATTGTATTCGGACAGTGACTGAGCCGTCCCACTGCCCGCACTGCTGGTATCCCGAAGCATCCCGTGGCCACCAAGGCCAGTGACGACAGGGTTGGGATAGGCTCCGGCGGCAGTCTGTTGCCCCTTTTGCTGTTCGATATTTCCTTCTGCCGACGACACTAACGGATTCTTCGCCAGAGCCAGGTCAACAATCATGTCCAAGCTATACACCTGTGCCGCAGGCTCGGCAGAAGCCGTAACGACGCCACCCCCTATGCTAATCACCCACAGAAGCGCGAGCACCAGTGCCATTGTCGTGTCCTATCCCTTCTTATTCGACAGCGCCCAAAACCATACTAAGACGATTCTGCTCTCTTTTCAAATTTCCATGCCCTCGGGTGAAGCTTCCCCACCATGCTCCCCTGTTGAGTGGCACCGTAGCCCCCGAAAGTAAAACGCCGAGATCGCCGCCGTGGCAGCAACATTAAGGGACTCGATCCCATTCGCAAGGGGAATGGAAAATTTGACAGGAGATGCCGCGACGACGTCCGGCGCCAGCCCCGTTCCCTCGTTGCCGACGGCGATCACAAGGCGGCTCGGAATTTTGTGAATATCTCTTATGGAGACTATATCAGCCGAGGGAAGGACCGCCGAGTAAATTTCGCATCTATACGAGGAAAATGTCCGAATCTCCCACCCCCAAAAAATCGGGATATTCACGATCGACCCGGCTGCGGCACGGACAACTTTCGGACCGAATGGATCGGCACACTCTGCACTCAGCCATACCCCGGAAAGACCCAGCGCCGCGGCCGTTCTAATGATCGCTCCCACATTCGCCGGATCTTGAAGCCGATCTGCGTAGATTCCAAGTACCTTCGTCTGATTGAATACTTGCGCTTCGTCCCATCGTGGCTGTCGGACGACCGCGAGCATTCCTTGCGGTCGTTCCACATCAGTCAGCTTCTCGAATGCACTGTCAGGACACACAAACTGAGATGCCAGCAATTGAGACCGCACTTGCCGCTCGGCATCGGTCTCAGTACGGAGATAGCGTGGGCAGAGAACCAGGCTTCGAATGGAGCCTGCGTGTCGATCGATCAGATCCAGGCAGGACTTGGTGCCTTCGACAACAAAGGCTCCCTCTTGTGATCTAACGTTCTTCTCACGAAGAAGTCGACGAATGAGAGTGCCCTGAGAGCGAGTGAGGGCCCGGAGATGCGTTGCTGCATCCACTAGAGCCTCAACATCGCTCCCAAAGGGATAGGACGGAGAAGGAGAAGGCCGCCGATCACCGGCGCCTTCGTTCAGAGGCCGCTTCCGCGGCGCGGATTCGCTGGGCCCGAGCCTTGGCGCGCTTCAGTGCCGTCAGCTTCCCACGCGTGCGAGTCTGCTCGAACTGCAACTGCTCAAGCTGAGACTTCAGATGGGCTTTTTCCTTATTGTGCAGGCTTGCGCACTCCGCTTTCGAAAGCTGGGTCCAATCCCCGCTGTTGCGTGCACGCTTAATCCGTTCATCCAGCGACTCCCGAAGTTGCTTCGCCCTCATCGTCATGAGAGATTTCAGCGCGTCTTGACGGCGCTGGACTTCTTCCTCTTCAGCCATGATGCCACGAATATCTGTTCCCAACATAAATCTCCACCTCCTTCACCACGAAAAAACTTGCGCGCATTATACTCGATTTGGCATCCAATCGAAACCAACACATAAAGCATTGGTATATAAAGTAAATTGTATATAGAATCACCTTTGATTGAAGCCCAACCTTTCATTGTGTATCATCGCCCCCATGCCGATCGGTGTACAGATTCAGAGCTGGAGGCGGTCAAAAAACCAGTCTGTCGAGTTTTTATCAGACGCAGCCGGCGTTCCCCACCAGCTTCTAGAGCAAATCGAATCCGGCCAAACGGACCCAACCATCGAGACAATCGAAGCACTCGCCGAGGCGCTTCGCATCCCTCCATCCTGGCTGTTTGAGGACCCCCAGTCCTTCACCCATCTGTTTACCGATACGGATGAAGGAGGGGAAGTCGACCCGGCGCAGATCGACCCGGTGACCGAGCGTATCCTCGCTGGCTCTCGAGCGGATCGTTCGCTCTACGTGCTCCTAACCACACTCATGCAGGCCGGTGATCCCAAACTCCTACGTGCCGCTGAAATGAGTCTCCGGAGTTTAGTCAAACAGTCTCGGCAGGCCACCGTGCCCTGGCAACAACGCCCCTCCGGCCATTTCGAACCACCGAGCGATTAAGGAAAATATTTAATTGGGTTTAGCGGTGAGCTCAATCCTCGCCCGCCCCGAAGGACGGGCGCTACGCAAACAGACACGCCTTCACATGATCGCGTTTCGGGTTTCAATCCTCGCCCGCCCCGAAGGACGGGCGCTACGCGATTGGGCAAAAACTCTGGTATACCCTCGATGTTTCAATCCTCGCCCGCCCCGAAGGACGGGCGCTACGCCCAAACTTCGAGCTAGACTGCTGCGCTGATTGCCCGTTTCAATCCTCGCCCGCCCCGAAGGACGGGCGCTACCATTGTGATGGACGACGGCACGTTCCTCGGCAATGAGTTTCAATCCTCGCCCGCCCCGAAGGACGGGCGCTACGACATCAACAGCAACTGGCAACACGCTCATCATCGGGTTTCAATCCTCGCCCGCCCCGAAGGACGGGCGCTACCAGTCGCACTAACCAGTACTGCTGAACCGCGCTTGTTTCAATCCTCGCCCGCCCCGAAGGACGGGCGCTACCACGGACTTGCCGAGGTCCATCGCCAACCGGAAATAGTTTCAATCCTCGCCCGCCCCGAAGGACGGGCGCTACCGCGCTACTGCACCAAAGCCTAAATTCATTGAGTTTGGCCCCGGTTTCCGCGAACCAAGAGGTTCCTTGTGCAACGGATTCATCGTCGATCGACCGTCCGTGTCACAACCTATTATAAAACCACGCACAATCGAGCAGCGCGATCCTCCCGGCCACTGGCCATCGCGTCCCGTTCGCGCAGCAGACTTACAGGACCAACGGTTCATCAAAATCGACGCTCCCATCTAATCCATACACCTGCACATACTTCTCCTTCGGCTCAACAAGCCGATAAACACGGAGACTGTCTTCAGTCTTCTCAATGATCTCCACTAGACGTCGGACCACCTCCTCAAATTGCGCCTCATTCACCGAACATTCAAAGACCGACTTCTGCACACGCTGGCCGAAATCCTGGCAAGCCTGCGCCACCTTCCGCAGCCGCCTGCGACCGGCGGCAGTTTCTGTCGAAACGTCATAGCTGATCAACACGTGCATGCGATCATCCTACCGATACAGAAACGGCGGATAACTCTCCAGATCGCCGCGCAGCACCCGCGCGAGCAACCGCGCCTGCACATGTGGCACGAGGCCCAACGGCATTTTCTGATCGAGCACCGGATGCGTAATCTCTTCCTGCTTGCGTTTTTGATAGGCGACAATCACTTCTTTGCGCGCGGCATCCTCCATCTGGACTGCGCCACCAGACCGTTGCGTGAAATCCTTCGCGCTGACTTGGCGACGGTTGATCAGCGTAAGTACCAGCCGATCGGCTAGGACGCTCCGCACTTCTTCCATGAGATCTAAGGCCAACGCCGCACGACCCGGCCGTAACGCATGGAGAAACCCCATCTGCGGATCGAGCCCCACTCCTTCAGCCGCCGCGACACAATCATTCATGACCAGTGAATATAAGAAGGACATCAGCGCATTGACAGGATCAGTCGGTGGGCGCCGGTTGCGGCCATCCAGCTTGAAGGTCTCGCGGTCTTCCTTAAACATCCGGTCGAAGGTCGAGAAATAGTTTCGTGCCGACTCGCCTTCAATACCGCGCACCGTGTCCACATCCTCGCACTGCGGCAGCCTGGTCACAGCATTGCCGAGTGTGTCTGCTGTTTTCCGCAAGGCCTCTGCATCTGCCGGATCGTCGGCCTCCCGCGCGCCTCGCAGCACAATCTGTCGTGTGTTCTGAATCTTGCCCCCGACGATATTGCGCGCGATGGCCAGCGTCCGAACCGGATCACCCATCGCCTCATGTTGCGCGCAACGAAGCAACACATTGCCGCTGACCGGACCTTCCACACGGGCCTTAAAACGCCCGTTGCGATCCAGCAGTACCACGAAGCGGCCGTCTTCCGCGCATCGATGCATCGCCGCCGGACTCAACATGATGTCGCCGAAACAGACGACCCCGCCGAGGTGATGAAACGGCACCTGGAGCTTCGTTTCCTTCTCCACCTCCACCCGCAACGTGTCGTGATCGGCCCGCAGATAGGCCCCCTCCGTCGTGACATACAGCGTGTTCAACAGTTGATGCATGGCCGCCTCAGGGGTAAAGAGTAAAGAGTTCGCGCACCACAATGGACGCCCGCCGGCCTTCATCAATGACCGATGGCATACAGGATTCTTGAAGGGAACATTTGGTACAGCGCCGATCGTTCACCGGCGGCGGAAGCTGTTTGCTCGCCAGCATCTGTCGAATCGCCTGAATAGACTGTACGACCTGCGCCCGAAGCTCCAGCGTACATTCCACTTCTCGGCGTTTTCGCGAACTGTGGTGATAGATCGCCCCGCGCGGCACGGCCTTCCCGGTCATTTCCTCCAAACACAGCGACTGCGCACAGAGTTGCAAGTCGTCATGTTCCGGTTCTCTGTGCGGCCCGTGCTTGTACTCCACGGGATAGGGCGCATCCCCGTGAAACTCCACCACATCTGCTTTGCCAATCAATCCCAGAGCCTTGGACCACAAGGGCAGCGCCCGTTCAATACGCACCCCGGCTTGCTCCTCCGTCTCCGGCTCATCCACCCGCTTATGCACCGCCCGCCCCCGCAACGTGTAGAGATTCTCGTCAAACGTCTGCTCGACGTGAATCAAAGCACACTGCCGCGGGCAATAACTCCAGTGCTCCAAGGCGGAGATCATGATAAGCTCTTCTTCGGCAAACACTTTGTCACCTAGCTATACAATGAAATAGCCTTGTTGCAGTCCTTCTAACAATGGCATGAGGCCAGACATGTAACCCAGGAAATCAGGGTCGTATCCGGCTTTCCATTCGTACAATGCATTTGAATCATGTCGTATAGTTCGGCTTGCCAGAATTGGTGCTACTGGAAGCTTGTCAATCTTGCGAGCCCAAATCTGAACGCTATGTCGAAGCAATTCCCGATGACCTACACGTTCCCCGCCACGCAACGCCTTGACCAGCAGTGGATCAATCACGACAATCCGCGTATCAGTGTCGATTACACGGCACAGCGCGGCTACCTCGGGATATTCCATCTCACCCTCAGCAACACAGATCTCCTTCGCTTTATTTTGTCCGCTCTCCGTAACCTCTCGCCGCATCGCTTCCTTTGCTAACTCATGTGGGGTGAATTTCTGTACAGCCCCATCATCAAAAAGTTCATCTAACACACGTCGTGAGAGCGTGAAACCAGGATGGTGGCTGAGCATTGAATCCAAAACACGGAAGTCCCAGACAGTTGCGTCTGGCTCTCCCGCGTGACGATTCACTCGTCCTCCCGTCTGTATGAGGCTGGCCGTCGAGCAGCTTTCCCGAAACCCAATGCGAAAAGAGAAGTCCATACCGGCTTCAACACAACTCGTAGCAACAAGCGTCCAGTCGTTACAATCCTGTTTCAGGCGCTCCTTGATTCGCTCTACGATCCGGTTGCGGTGAATCGGTGCTAGTGCTGTGGAGAGGTGTAGTACATCGTAGCCAGTCTTTCTCATTCGATCAGCCACGACGGCTGCGGATTGGACAGTGTTAAGGATTACCAGCCGGGGTCCTTTTGACTCACCTACCAACTTGATCAACTGCTCACAGTCATAGGGATCGATCTTGCGCTGTGGAATGATCCGTCGGCTTTCCGCAGATTCAAGTTCATGGCGCAGCGAATTGGGTACGAGATCAGGGACATCATCGGTTGCTTTCGGCTGACTAACAAATTCCTCGAGTTCCCAAAACCGCGGAAGCGATCCGCTGGCCAGCACAACATGGCCTCCCCAGTCCTGTGTCCACGTTTCGAGCCACTGCCAAACCTGGGGCCACAGATGTGATGGAATTGCTGCGTGGGTCTCGTCTATGAACACTGCGCTTCCTGGAAGTTCGTGCAGTTTTCTCAAGGAGGCTGGATGGTGGCTGGCAAGGGTCTCAAAGAACTGGACGGCAGTAGTAACTATAATCGGGGCTCGCCACAGCGTCGCAAGTTGCCGCAAGGACACATCCTCGAAGTCTGCTTGATGGTGGTGCTCTGCGACCACATCCTCAGGACGCTCGCCAGGCAACACGACCGCCTCACGGTACACATCTACTGCTTGTGTAATAATGTTCGTGTATGGAAGCACGACAAAGATATGTCGAAGTCTAGGATTTCTCTCCTGCGCAGCACGAAGTAGATGAGCCATCACCGCGGTGGTCTTACCGCTACCGACCGGAGCGTCGCACGAGCGGAGCGCAGGGTAGATCGTAGCCTCTCTGCAGGCCTCATAAACTCGGCGGCGTAGATGGTTCCGCGCTTGTTCTCCAGGGGTGCTTCCTGCAGGGAGATCAGCAACATAGCGATCTAGAGCTTCCAATCGCTCTTGCCACCTTGGTTGGGGTGGGTCCCATGGCATTTCATTCCCATAGTGCCTGGCCGTATCGCTGTGATCCGCATCAACAAGACAAGAGAGCGCTACCCGTCTTGAAAAGCCGCAACGATGCAGTTGTCTGGCATCGATCCAGCCAGGCATCGGGCAACTTGACTTTTCGTGAAGTCCAACATATTGCTCCAAGTTCTTGTCAACGTGATCTGCGACATCGCGATTACGGAAAGCCCTGGCCTGCTTGCTCATTTCTGTGGATTGGCTGAATAACCCCGCATGATGTGCCGCCACAAGTACCGCCGCCTCTCGATGACGTAACCTAAGCAGCTCGGCTACTCCCGCATCTTCGTGTGCAACGGGTAGCGGATCATGCGATTCACGGCAGAGGACCTGCTGGTTCGCCTCATCTAGCCCGGATAATTCACGACTCGGCCAAGAAAAAAAGCCATCGAGGCTCCACACTGTGCTATAGGAGCGGCGACCAAGCAACTTCTACAGGCAGCGACGGAGGACCCCGATGGCGACAGACTGTAT
>JAOUHJ010000155.1 GCA_029865225.1 Nitrospira sp. | reverse complement strand
TTGGCCTTCGCCTGATCTTGGACAGCACCAGGAGGCATGCACGTGAAAACCCGCCATCACCCGTCCGAAACCCGCATCAAATCATGTGGGCTCCCACCAGGTCTCGGCTATCTTGGACAGCAATGGGTCGGTAGGGGTAAAACATAACAAGCTCATCCAGCCGGCCTCAAAATGCAACAGATGAAAATGGTCGGTCATGTGCGGCAAAAGGATCTCGATATTCCCGAAGCGACTCCCATCGTGCAAGAAAAGATCGCAACCGGCATCGCGGGATTGTTCTAGTCCGCTCTTGCTTCTCCGCTTAAGTCAGGATGCCCCCATATGTTGTGGTCAGCTCCTGATCGGAAACTGTGGCAAATCTTGTGCGCAGCGGATAACGCGGCCGGGCGTCGGCCCGTGTGCGCTGCCAAGCCCAAGCAACGTCTGAAACGCAGCCATCGGGGTCTTCCGGCGGTTATGCCGGAACGCGAACTCGTCCAGATACACCTGCAGGTGGTGGCGGCCGACCCCATGGTACGTCCCGATGAGCCACTGTTGCAGATTCCCGATCGCCCGGTCCGCCAAGGGCACGACCGATGGGGTGCCGCGCCGCAGGGCGCTTCGGGTCGGTTGCTTGCGGGGCACATGCCGGACGTCGGCGGCTTGCACGCCGTCCCACCCTTTCAGCGCGTCGGTATAGACGGTCGACCCTGGCGCGACTCAATACGATACCTTGATCTTTGCCCCTTCCTGGGCTAGGCTTTGCAGCATGGCCTATCAAAACCGCATCACAATTGATCCAGCCAAACGAGGGGGCAAGCCCTGCATCCGCGGCCTTCGCATCACCGTGTATGACATACTGGAGTATCTTGCCTCCGGCATGACGGAGCAGGCCATTATCCAAGATTTTCCCGATCTGACGCGTGAAGACATCCGGGCCTGCCTTGAATTCGCCGCCGATCGCGAACGCAAACTCGTCTCGCTCCCGTCGCAGTGAAACTGCTGCTCGATCAAAACCTGTCCCATCGCCTCGTTGCCATGCTTGCGCATGAGTATCCTGACTCCACGCATGTACGAGACATCGGTTTGAAAGAAGCTTCCGACGAAGCCGTGTGGCAATACGCCGCGCAACATGGATTTACCGTGGTCACAAAAGACGCCGATTTCCATCAACGGAGCTTCCTCTTCGGTCATCCCCCCAAGGTCGTTTGGATTCGCCGTGGCAATTGCTCGACATCCGATATTGAACAGCTGCTCCGGAATCACAGGCATCACCTCGCGCAATTCGCCGCGGACCCTGAAGGCGCCTTTCTCATTATTGAGTGACAACTCACTGTCTACTTCTTTTCTCCCGCCCGCGCGATCAATTCTTTCAATCCCTTCAGATCCAACGCTCCCGGCACGAGTTCGGTCCCGACGATAAAGCCCGGTGTCCCGGAGATGCCGAGATCACGCGCGAGGCCACGGTTCTTCTCGATGACGGCCTGCCATTCGGGATTGGCCATGTCGGTTTCCAGCCTCTTAGCATCCAGGCCCACCTTCTGAGCAATCGCCAGAATCGATTCTTTGGTCATGTCACCATTGGACGCGAGTTGCGCTTCGTGGAAGGCCTGATGCGCGACGAGCTCGCCGCCGTGACCCAGCGGGCCTTGGCCGTGCTCTCACGCGAACACCAAGAGATTCTGAGGCTCGTGTTTTATGAAGAGCTACCGTACGAAGAAATCTCCGTACTGTTGAGGATTCCAATTAATACAGTCAAAACGCGTGTTTTCTATGCCAAGCAACGGCTCAAGGAACAGTTAGAACGGATGGGGCAGAGGGAGTCGATCCGATGACCGAGCCAGAGATGATGCCGTCCAACGTGCACCCCGATGTCGCCTTGCTTCCATGGTATGCCAACGGCACGCTCGGCGACGCCGAGCGAGTGTAGGTGGGGCGACATCTCGAATCCTGCGCGACCTGTCGGCGTGAGCTTGAAGAGCTCACGTCGATGAAGCGGCGGTTGAAGGAGACCTATGAGGCGCAGCCCGCGCCTTCGGCCCGAGTGGCCCGTTCGGTCATGGCTCAGGTGGCCGCCGATAGGCGGGAAGGGAGCGATCGCACGTCTACACCGTCCTCCTGGCCCCATGGAATGGATCAATGGTTTCGATCGTTGTTCCTGCCCCAGTGGGTTCCGACGCTCGTGGCTGCTCTCCTGATTGCGCAGATGGGATTGCTTCTTTGGGTGAGATTGCCGACGATCGAACAAGAACAGGTATCCAGACGATCGCTCGGCATGCAAACGGCAACCATCGCCGTGATGCTTCAAGCCTTCGCGACGGAGGAGCAAATCCGGGTGCTCCTCCAACAAGTGCGCGGCCAGATCACGCACGGACCGACTGCCGAGGGGCTCTATACCATTGAAGTGCTCTCGACCGATGGGTCCACGACGCAAAGGAAAGTGGATCTCCTGAGCGCTCGAACGGACATCGTGCGTTCGGCCGATCTGGTGAAGCCCTGAACCAAGGGGTGTCTAGTTGCGACAGACATATAGGTTCCCAGCACATTCTGGCCGTGAAGCATCATCGGCCATGAGGTATCCGATGAACGCTCGCCTCCTATCCTTGCTCACACTGTGTCTGCTGATTCTTGCCGGATCCTTCTGTGCCCTGGTCGCCCAGGCGACTGAGCCTTCGGACCAGCCGGCAGGCAAACGTGCCTTGCTCATCGGCATCAACAAGTACAAGGCTGTGCCGAAGCTGCAGGGCTCGCTCAACGACGTCGACACGATGCGGAGGATCTTGCTCACTCGTTGGGGATTTTCCGAGAATCAAATCGCCGTGGTCACGGATGAAGGGGCGACGAGGGCCGGCATTCTGGCGGCCCTTGACCGCCTTGTGAGAGAGACGGGCCCCAATGATACCGTCTATGTTCACTACTCCGGCCACGGGTCACAGGTGGAAGATTTGAATGGCGACGAAGGTGACGATCACCTTGACGAAACCCTCGTGCCGCAAGACGGCCGTTCGGGGGACGTCCCCGACATCACGGACGATGAGCTCGACGCGATCTTCGCCAAGATGCGGGCGAAGAACGCCTTGATCGTCTTGGACTCTTGCCACTCCGGCACCGCGACGCGGTCGCTCGATATAAGGACCAGATCCATCCCACCCGATACGCGTCTCGACCTCTACCGGAAGACGGAGGAGGCCAAAGCGAAAACCCGTGCCATTGTCCCGGTGATGACTTCCCGCTACGTGGTCATGACAGGGGCGGCTTCCCATCAAGAAGCTCTCGACGGCCCGGTTGAAGGCCGGTACCATGGGTTCTTCACCTATTCACTGGCGAAGAGCTTGAGCCAGGCTGGCCCAGGTGCATCCCCGCACGACATTTTTTCTGGAGTCGAGCGCGAGATGAGACGCATCCAAGCACACTTCGGCCGCAGCTCCATGCCGGAGCCTCAACTGGAAGCCCCTCCAAACCTGATCGAATCGTCGCTGTTCGGCGGCGCTCAAGCGCCGGGAGGAAAGTCTACGCAGGATGCACCGCCACGCCTGGCCTGGCTCGAGGTCGTGCCAGGCCAGGACGGGATGGTGACGCTCATCAACGGCCCCCTGCTGGGCGCTGCCCCTGGCTCGACCTGGTCCATCTATCCCGCAGGCGAGACTCGTTTTGTGCCGGGCCGTGCGCTGGCGATTGCAACCGTAGTCCAGACCACCGGGAAGAATTCCTTGGGACGGGTTACGTCTCAGGCAGGAAGGATTCCTTCGGGCGCCCGTGCCGTCGCGCTCCTTCCTGCTCCGACGGGGCAACGAATTCCCATTCGAATCCTGGATGTGCCGGCTGATCGGCGGAGTCTGATAGAAGATACGCTCAAAAAGAATATCAAAGACGTGGATTTGGTCAGCCCCGAGCAACCGGCGCGTTTCACGGTGGATACCCAAGGCGAGGCGCTGCGTCTCCTGGCCGCAGACGGTCTCGAAATCGTCGGCACATTCAGATTGAATGAAGCCTGGGGATCCGGCGTGGCCACCGTGGTGTCTCGATCATCCAACGCGTCCGAGCTCCTCGCGTTGGATAACCCCTCCTCTAATTACGCGGGAGTTCCCCACCTGGGAGGGTGGGGGTGTGAGCAGGGCGCCGTCTGTTGCTCGCCTGGTGCTATGATGGCCGTCGATGAAACTTCATCGACAGGCTCATGTGGTGTACAAGAC
>JAOUHJ010000154.1 GCA_029865225.1 Nitrospira sp. | reverse complement strand
AGCGCTGGACATGGCGTGTTAGGTGGCTCAGAATAGCGAGGGAACAAGCTTCTACGCATGAAGGTCAAAGAACTCATCGAGTTACTTGAGGCTGATGGGTGGTATCAGGTGAGAATGAAAGGAAGTCACCGCCAATTTCATCATCCGACGAAGAAGGGGACTGTGACGGTGGCAGGAAAGCTGAGCGTTGACATGCCTACCGGTACGTTGAGTAGTGCGCTCAAGCAAGCAGGGCTCAAGAAGGAGAAGTGACGCGCATGCGATACCTAGTTGTCGTCGAAAAGGGCCCAAGTTCCTATGGGGCGTACGTCCCGGATCTTCCGGGCTGTGTCGCGGCCGGCGAATCGAGGGAAGAGGTGCTATCGCTCATTCGCGAAGCGATTGCGCTGCATCTAGAGGAATTGAAGGAACAGGGTCAACCGATTCCGGCTCCCTCCTCGACAAGCGATCACGTCGAAATTGAAGCTGCATAACAACACGTTCAATAGCAGGCGAGCCAAACGGCAGCGCGCCGCTCAAAGAGAATCTATGGCAGAAGTCATAGACATCCTGAGCCTGGTCCCACAATCATTGAATCTGCGTTCCAACCACCTGTGGCTCGATTACGAGGACGAAGCGTATGTGCTGTACATCAGCATGAAAAAACCACAACGGGCGACCGACAGCGAAAGGGTGGGCACTTTGCCTATCATTACGACGTAACCGAACTGGTCGGAGTCACCGTCCTGCATGCCAAACCCAGCGCGGGGGCCGACGCCGTCTAGCGAGAGTCTATGGGGTCTCACCCGTTAGGCTCCTCTTCATTCTAAATCTCTTACCCCATGATCGACTCGGACGCGCCCAAACCTAAGAGCGCGCCGGATAGCTCTCCGTTTGGAGTAGCACAATATGGATCGGCCAGCCGTTCGTCATACGTGTATGGAAGATGGAAGGGCCTGATACCCTTGCATCTTCTTGCAGGGCAACACACCGGCCCCTAGAATAACGCCGACCGACATCATAGAAGCAGCCCGCTTTATCAACGAGGATTCCCCGGTGAAGGCCTATCTCAGAAATCTCCCCGCGCTGCTTCTGCTCCTCACACTGGGGTGTGTCACACCCGTGACTCCCGAACAAATCGCGAGTGCCGACTATGGAACAGCCCCGGTCTCGCCAACCTATCAGAATGCCATTAAGCGCTTTATGCGACCTTTTCTGTTTGAGCCGTTCACGGCCCACTTTCGATTCATTGGAGAGCCGCAGAAGGGCTATGCGTATCTCTCAGGTAGGAGGAAACCTCCCCTGTTTGGGTACCTCGTACACGTGAATATCGATGCGAAGAATTTGAAGGGGGACTACGTGGGAGAGCAACCGCATCGATTCTTTATCAAGAACGACACGCTGTATGTTTTGAAAACGTCCGACAAGGCCGAGGTAGTACCATAGGTAAGCGTCATGTAGGGAATGGCAAGGTTCGACGCTATCCACGTGACCTGTTCTCAACAGGCGTTGCACTGCTCATTCCGAGGAGATGGAGCGCGTTAGGGCGAAAGAAACCTGGTCAATGCTTCTTGCACCACCAAGAGTCACCCCGTACAATACGGCTACGCTCTTCATGTAGGCTTTTCAACATGCCCTTTGCTCTCGGCCACCACGATCGTGTTCTGGGTCTCATCCCCGCGGCATACGTGCCGATGCGACGCGTTCTACCTCTGGCGCTTTTCCTTCTCCTGAGCTCAGTCGAGGCATTTCCGTTCAGCGCTGAAGTGGTCGGAGTCCTTGAGGGGAGCGCCATCGAAGTCATGCGTCTCGGGAAGGCGCAACGCATCCACTTGCATGGCCTCGACTGTCCCGAGAAGGACCAACCCTACGGCGATGAGGTGAAACCAGCGCTCTCGGCCCTTGTCTTCGCTATGGAAGTCACGGTCGAGCCTCGTGGAAAAGACAAGTCCGGGCGAATCTTGGCCGAGGTGCTGCTTGCGGACGGAACCAACGTGAATCACGCCTTGGTGAAGGAAGGTCGATGCTGGTGGTCTCGGAAGTTTGCACCGGACAACGCTGAACTGGAACGGCTTGAGCTGGAAGCCAGAGAGGCGAAGAAGGGGCTGTGGGAAGATCCTGAACCGATCCCCCCATGGGAGTTCCGGAAGGCCAAGCGGAGACGATCCTCCAGTACATCCAACCATTGAGCTACGCGATGGGATACGGGACGCAGAGCGTTGACGCGAGCCTCTCGGCGTCGCGACGGGGATTCCTGTTCGGGACCATTCTCGTGTTCATCATGAACTTTGCTGTGATTGTCCTAGTGTCCTGTCTCTGAAATGCGTCGAAGAAGTCCAGTGCATGAAGACACCATTAATCAAACACTTGGCTGCGAAAATTATAATGCGTACTTCGGAGACAGGACACTAGCAGGGGCCCGTGGAATTCCCGAGTGGACGGAATACCTTGCGCTTGCTGGAATTCTTGCGCACGTCATCCTGATCCATCGACGAGAGCAGGCACTCTACACATCGCGACGGTGGCGGTTCTGGTATGCGCTGTTCATTGCAGGGTTTGCCTGCAATCTCATGACCAGGCATCTCTGGATGCAGGGGCATGACAGCATCGTTGATCCCATACAACTCCGGGGACAGCTCCTGGTAGGAGGGTTCCTCTTGTTTTATGTCATGGTTTCTCCAGTCATGCTGGGGCTGATCATTCGAAATCAGAAGCCATGAGCGAGTGGTGGGTTAGGACTCAGCGACTGATCGCGTTCGGTGTACTGGTAGCTAGGTCGGTCCCCGACTGAAAGAGGGAGTGTCCAAACGGGCTATCCCCTAGCGAGAGTAGATTTCCCCTTTCACCTTGCCTTGGGATTTGAATGTCGAAAACAACGACGACCTACTGGAACCCGTTAGCTCCTGACCATCCAGACCGTTGGACTCCCGTCAACGGTCTGGATGGGATGGCAGAAGAGATCACATTGAGTATTGATCCGGTAACAGGCGAATACACCAGGCTGACTCGCTTCCTACCCGGCGCTGATACGTCGGCGTTCGGGGGAAAGAATCATCCATACCCTGAGGAGATTTTTATCGTCAGCGGACGATTGTACGACCATGCCTTCGATCGTTGGCTGGAAGCAGGAGAGTACGCAAGCCGCCCTCCCGGTGAACGGCATGGTCCGTTTAAGACCGATGTCGGATGCGTGGTGCTGGAGGTCTCATTTCCCAATAGGGTGGTGGGTTAAACAGGTGGATCACCCAATCGAAACTACACTCTGACTGCCATCCAGATGCGAAGTTATGGTGCAGGCTCAGCGGACCCTTGAACGAACCATCGCCTAGTCAAGTGGCCGTTCGGCCTTGTTGCGCAGTGCGCAACATGCTATGTTGGGCGTGTGGTTCAATCATTCCGGCACAAGGGGCTGAAGAAGTTCTTTGAGTCGGGGAGCACAGCGGGTATCCAACCGCATCACTCCAAACGTCTGCGCATGTTGTTAGCGGCCCTGGACACGGCTCAGTCTATCGAGGACATGGATGTTCCAGGATTCCGGCTACATCCTTTAAAGGGATCGCAGCGTGGTCGGTGGTCTGTGTGGATCAATGGAAACTGGCGTTTAACCTTCGCGTTCAAAGGCGGACACGCTTACCTCTTGGATTATGAGGACTACCACTAATGGCTATGCACAATCCTCCCCATCCTGGCGAGTTTATTATCCAGGTCTATTTGCAGCCCAACAATCTGAGCGGTCGTGAACTGGCCGGAAGACTCGGTGTGGCGGCGTCGACGCTGAACCGCATTCTGACGGGTACGAATCGTATCAGCCCTGAAATGGCGCTACGCTTGTCCAAAGCACTTGGCCGTTCTCCGGAGAGCTGGCTTGCCATGCAGTCCAACCACGATCTCTGGCATGCGAAGCGACATGTGAAGTTGGGCAAGGTGGGGAAGGTCCGGCTCACAGCGGCCTAGCAGGCGTTCAAGGAAGACATGGTGACAGGTTCCACCGGCCACCGCCTATACGCCCAAGGAAGACGGTCGGGACGGGATGTGACCCCATGGAAAGAAAAGTGTTATGCAGATCCGCGTAAGAACCCGTGATAGTTAGCCCACCGTCTTGTCTCATTGAAACGCCAACATTCATGGCGTTATGCTCGGAACCGTTGTTGGTGTGTTGTGCTGCCAGAAATCGGCAGATCCGACTCTTACGCGAACCGGTCTAAACATTCTTA
>JAOUHJ010000153.1 GCA_029865225.1 Nitrospira sp. | reverse complement strand
TACACCAGGCCTTCTCACCTTTCATCGCACTCCAATCGGCCACCGACCAGCACGGGCGGGGGCTCACGTGCTCGGTCCACTCGCATGAAACTGATTGTTGACCACCATCATGAATAATCCCGGCTAAAGACAAGCTGAAGGGCGTAATTGCTGATGATGCTGATCACAGAATGGGCGGTCAAGCCGGTCACAAGGGTGCTGAAGATATGCTGGAGCGCCCAGCGAAAAAGTGAAGTCGGTCCAGTTTTGAGAGAGGAAGCAACTGTGTCGGCGAGTCAGCTGACCGAGGATGGCACCCTGCCATCCTCGGCCTCAGGACAGCCGATCCAGTGGCACAGTCTGGTGCCCGCACCTAACAAGGTGGTTTCCATAAGCGGCTCCTTAGGTCTTCAAGCAAAGGGGGATACATATGGCACGACAGAATACACGAAGAGCCGCAGTGTTGTTCGGAGTATTGGCCACGGTCCTCGCCACTACCCTGCCTCTTCACCCCACATTCGGCGAAGGAGGGGCACGACGGGATAACGTGCGTCAAGAACAAACCATCAAAGATGCTATCAAGCACGCGACGGAAGCAGTGGACCACGGCAAGCAGGGCCATGCTGAGAAGCTCGTGACCTCCGCCGAAGCCTCGCTGCAGCTGGCCCTGAAGGGAGGCGAGAATCCGCATGTGGCAGAAGCGATTGCCAATCTGAAAGAGGCGATCGAGCATGGTAACGCCGGTCATGCTGACGTGGCCACGAAACATGCCGAAACTGCCGTCACTCATCTTTCTCAGGTCAAGTAACGGATGAACGCGTATCACGAAGGCTGGTTTGGTATGAGCAGGCAGGCGAACATGACCCTGCCCGTTTCCGACTTGGAAAGGCATAGCTATGAGCCATTCACTGACAAGTTTATGCGCTCAAATTCTTACGATTGTCCGAGCTAACGGCACGTATTTCCCTCATTCGAGGAGACGCGGTAGATCGTCAAGAACGCATGTCAGTGCGACGTACGCCTCCTTTGATCTTCTGGTCACAGACCACAGCAAGACCACGCCACAGCTAGGGATGCACGTCTCTTAGATTAAAGTGCCGAGAAGGGAATTGGGATGGAAACTGTCATTGTTACCGGCAGTAGTGGGCTGATCGGGAGCGCATTCCTTGCTCACGTCGGAGAACGCTATACGGAGCTGTGCTTGGACTCCAAAGGGCAGCCTCGTGTATCTCCCAAGACGGCACACATCATCCCCTGCGATCTCACCTCGGATGAGAGCCTCCACCAAGCGTTGAGCGAAGTTCGTCGGCGTGGCCATAGACAGATTGTGTCAGTTCTCCATCTCGCCGCGTATTATAGTTTCGCAAGTGAGTCCAGTTCCCTCTACGAGCAAGTAAACGTACATGGCACCAAACGGCTGCTGCATGGGCTGCGCGACTTTGAAGTCGAGCAGTTCATATTAGCGAGTACCATGCTCGTCCACGCGCCCTGCCAACCAGGAGCGCGTATCAACGAAGATTCGCCGCTCAAACCAAAATGGATTTATCCCCAGTCGAAGGTCGCGGCAGAACATCTGGTCTTGCGGGAGAGGGGCGACGTGCAGGTGGTGCTGATGCGCATCGGCGCCGTGTATGACGATCACTGCCATTCCATTCCCCTCGCGCAGCAAATCAGGCGCATTTACGAAAAGCGGTTCATTGGCCGTATTTTGTCCGGCGACGTCACGCATGGAGTCGCCTTCTTACATATTGAGGATATGGTCAGAGCGTTGGTGCTCGCAGTCGAACGACGTAAGGAGCTTCCGCAGGTAACGACGCTACTCATCGGCGAATCGGAAACGCTCAGTTACGACGAGCTGCAACGTACCATCAGCCGCCAGCTTCACGGCCAGGAGTGGAAAACATATCAAATCCCTAAGACAATGGCCAAGATTGGATGCTGGCTCCAGAACTGGTTGCCCGGTGCCGACCCATTCCTCAAGCCATGGATGATCGATCTCTCTGACGACCATTATGCGTTCGACATCTCTCGCGCCCATACGCTTCTTGGCTGGGAGCCACGCCGTTCTCTACGCAAATCATTGTCGAAAATAGTGAACGAGCTGAAGCTCGATCCAGCGGGCTGGTATAAGGAAAACAATCTGAAGGCGAACACTCGTCCGTATCAGTAGTACCTGGTTAAACGCGAATCGATTTGGGAGGACGCAGCTAGAAGAAGTTTTCGTGACGGATTTGGTCAACCTTCATGCCTTTATTGATGAGCAATCGTTTGGCCTCCTCAATCATGGGACGCCCTCCACATAGGTATGCGTCAGTGTTTGAGACCTGGTCGGCAGCCACCTGTTCATGAATCAAGTCGGTGACGCGACCTCGCAATCCGCGCCAGCCCATCGGGTCTGGTTGTGAGAGGATGATGGTCGGTTCGAACCGGGGGTGGCTCTCTCTCAGATCACTTAGCAATTTGGTATAAAAGAGGTCGGAGACATTCCTCAGTCCGAAGAACAATCGGATCCGGCGACTGCCGGCGTGCCCAAGAAGAGACAGCAGCATTGATTTGATCGGCGCAATACCGGTTCCCGTCGCGATCATCAGAATGTCTCGCTGTGATCCGTCGGCCAATCGAAAGTCACCGTAGGGGCCTTCGACCTCGATAGAATCCCCTGGGCGGAGCCGATGAATGAAATTAGAACAGAACCCTCCAGACACCGCGCGCACACAAATCTCAAAATGTGTTCTGTCGGAAGGATGTGAAGAAATCGAGTAGGATCGCCGAATGACTTTGTCGAGTCCCGGTACATGAAAGATCATATATTGGCCAGGACAAAATTTGATTTTCCCCGACTCGATTGCAAATCTCTGCTCACAGACCGTCAAGGTAAGAGGGCGATATTCTTCGACGCGTGCCTTGAACAAACCAAGTGAGGCAGCCCCCTGTTGCGTTTTCGCGCTCGCCCCCAGGGTGAGCGGTCCATGGACGTCCGCTAGGCACAAGAGTCGATACCGCTTCGGGTCCAGACCATTGCTTTCTAGTGTCCGAATCTCTCGAGCTCTCTGCGGTCCTAAGCTCTCTTCCCCTTGTACAATCTGAGTCGCACAGGTGCCACAGGCACCGGCTTTACAGGCGAATGGAACAGACGCTCCCGCGGCCTCGCACACGTCATACAACCATTGCCCCTCTTCAGCATCGCAGGTAATTCCGTCCTGTTGGAAGGTGACGCGGTGGATCGTTCTCATCGTGTGATATAGGCCATAGGAGATAAGCACTTCACTTTGTTCACCATTCTTTGCCTGGTTGGAATTCTAATCCGGCGCCTAGTTCTTCGAACTCCGGGTCAAGACTGATATAGGGAAATGAGAGTCAACTCTACTTCTGAAGCAATAAGTTCTTATATGTCAAGCACGGCCGCCACTCCTATCATTCGTTCTCGGCTGTCCTCTTCATGTGAGTCCGAGACCCTCCTGTCCCTTGAGTTGAATTGGGCCCACGCAACATCTCCTCCCCCTAGAGCTATACCTAGTTCTCGTCATCGCTGAATTCCCCTAACATAGCCTTAAGAGAGCAGAGAGTTCACCGGGGGTGTCCTTGACCTCTGAGGTCTGGGTGATCATCGTGTGCGTCCGCAAGAAATTGCGACCTCAGGGACCGCTTCATTAGAAACAAGTGGCAGGGCTCTCTCCGGAAATCATCTGAAACCATCTGCTCCTAGCTCCTAGGGCCGTCCAAGCTAGGTACATGCCCTATGGGACTTCCGCATGAGGTTCAAGGTGTAAGCCGCTCACACAATTGGAAAGCACTTTTCGAGGAGGCATTCACTCTCATTGAGGAGCCGTCACTCAATGTTGACTGTTTGTCCATTCTTTTTATCATAACAGTTGACAAACTTATATTACGGTGCGTATTATCTGCACATTCCATATGCATTCATCAACCATGGAGGTGTTTTATGCGGAGTCAGCTAGTGGTTCAGGTTGGATTAGGAGTGGTGTTAATCGCAGGGGCCATTTCCGTCGCTACAGCGGCAGAGACGTCGAGTGGCGATAAGGACATGGTGCTGGTCCCCAAGGGTGAATTCACCATGGGGAGCAACGAACATGCAGATGAAGCGAAGCACCAAGTCGTGCTCGATGCCTACCTTATCGACAAGTATGAAACGTCCAATGCTCGCTACAAAGAGTTCATGAAAGCCACCCGTCATCCGGCTCCGGCCTATTGGGACGATCCACGGC
>JAOUHJ010000087.1 GCA_029865225.1 Nitrospira sp. | reverse complement strand
CGCCATCGAAGATTACATGAACAACCACAATCAGAACCCGCGCGTGTTTGTCTGGACCGCATCTGTCGAGCGAGAGTATTATGGCCAAGATCGCCAAATGTAAAGAAGCGTTGGACGCACTACACTACCGACTCAAGCGCCAGGTCCGACGTTCATCGTAGAGTGCAAGACGATCCCCTAGACTCGAAGGCCTCATCAAAACCATGAGCGTCCGCTGAGAGCCAAACGGGTCCAACCTAGGACAAACCGCAATTGTTGACATCTGGCCGACAACTTTCGGTGCGTTCCCCAACCCATCCAACCCCTACCATGGCTCCCATCGCATTCATCACCTCCCTCTGGATTTTAACAGCCAGTGCGATCCTGCTCGTCCTGACCCTGTATCGCATCCAGGATAAACCAGCTGGGTTGTCGTTTTTAGCCTATCGAGACGGGAAACTATTGATCGTAGCCGTCATCGCCTTCTTGTGTAGCGGTGCAATGGGAATCTGGTATGCGATGAGACTCAGGAAGATAGGCGAACGCCCTCTCCGACTCGCACTTAGGTGGAATGTCGGGCCGCTAATGCTCACAAGTATCGCCCTGGAAACCACGCTGAGGTTGCTTGCCACCGAGACACCCATGGAAACTCGATTATTAGGGAAAACGTTGCTCCCGTATCGGCTTGAAACGATCGTGGAACGCTACCGGGTTGATTCATTCCTTTCGTACGATCCGACTCTCGGATGGATTGTGAAGCCAAACCTGAACTCACTGGATGGATTATATGACACAAGCCCTGACGGCATACGAACCTCCAAGACAGGTAGCCGGTTCACACGGGAGCGCAACAATTGTCGAATCGTGCTTGTGGGCGATTCTCATACGTTTGGCGAAGAGCTCAGATTGGAAGACACCTGGGGCTATTCGCTGCAGTGGCATTTACCCGAATGTGAAATTCTGAACTTTGGGGTCGGAGGATATAGCGTAGGGCAGATGTATTTACGATATCTGCGCGATGTCCGTCCTTGGCATCCGACGATCGTGCTCTTTGCCTTGTCGAGCAATACGGCGGGGAGAACGATGGGCGTGTACGGCCTGACCCGGTTATTTCCCGGAATCCCATGGGCACAACCTCGATTCCTCTTACGGGATGGTGACCCGACACCGATCAATATCCCGCTTCCATCGCTGCAAGAAATCGAGGGCAGGCAATGGATCAGCGACCTTCCCGCTATCGACTATGATTGGTCCTTCGCTCCCGGCCGATGGGAACTGCAGCGATGGCGATATTTCTACCACTCGTATCTCTTCCGCTTATACACAACACGATTTTCCATTTGGCGACGCCAACAGAAGGGAGATTCTTTTGAAGAGCTGAATCATGCGCTGCTCCGAGCCTTTCTTCGAACTGCGGAATCTGACCACTCACTGCCGTTGATTCTCTATCTCCCTGACAGGCACGACTATAAAAACACGGACGGTGAAACACCGAGTCTACAAATCCTCCGTTCATCCGGTGTCAACTATATCGACTTACGCCCCTGCCTCAGTGACCTCCCTACTGACGATCGATTTCTGCCGCAGGGAGAACACTACTCGAGGCGAGGAAGTCAGGTGATCGCGACCTGCGTTGGCACACACGTGGCTTCTTTGCACCGGCACGTGCAGCAGCAAGATCATAGGCACGTGCCCAACCCCGCGCCGTTCTTGGGACCGGCTTTTCATCGTGGGTCGTAAAGAATCCGCCATTTCGCAGGTCAGATTCAGAAGCTGAACCAGAACGGTCGTCGTCTGGCTCGCCTTGCGAACTGTTTTGCCAGCCAGCTACGCAGCCATTGCGGGAGGATGAATGAGGGCTAAGGTATCCTGCAGATGATCATGTGCTTCGCTGAGTAGCGCCGGCAGGCTCGCCGTCGCAAACTGCGTGGCAGTGACGGCGAAGGAGTCAAACGGTAGGACCTCATGGCGGCGATTCGGCTCAAGCTCTTCGTTATCGGCCACCACACCGGCCAGATGAACAAGAGACGCATGAAGCTCGAATTCGCCGGCATCCTTTGGACTCAATTGACAACGAATAGCCTGCTCAAGTTGTACGGGCAGTTCCCAAGATCGGATGAGCTCAGCGCCAACTTCAGCAAAATCGCAACCGATATTGGACTGCTCCACCTCGGCCAGCGAGGCTTCAAGATAGCCGGCTTCGATCAGCGCAGACTGTGCCCGCTGCGGAACGGTTTGGTAGAGCACGAAGTGGCCGATGTCCCGCAGGAGGCCTACGACGAAACAACGCTCGCCGTTGTCGACGCCACACGACGTTGCCATCCTTTCGGCCACCAAGGCACAAAAGAGGCTCTTGCGCCAGAATCTGGCTGCATCCATGAATTGAGGTAGCATGCCGGAGAAAGTCTGACCGACGGTCGTCTCCGTGACGAGGTCCTTCACGGCCTGAACACCGATCAGGTTGACCGCGCCGGTGATGGTGTCGATCTCTTTGGAAGCCCCATGCAGAGGACCGTTGGCGATACGGAGCAGCCGTGCCGAGATGGCCGGATCCAGCTTGAGGACCTTCGCAAGGTCTTCCGTGGTCGCGTCGGCATTCTCCACCACATCCCTGACATAGGTGTGCAGATCCGGCAAGGTGAAGACAGAGGTACAAGACTGGACCAGTTCGCTTGCCAATGGCATGGTGCAGAATCCTCCCCGCTATCTCTCAAAAGACAGACGCCTGCTCTTTCCTCAATCACACACGACTCGATGGAACCCTTTCCTTCTGTGGTGCCCCCCGGATGAAATGGCTAGGTCTTCCCCCTCCTTTCAGTGTAGCCGATCAGCAATATCCTGCAAGAATCGGATCATTATTTGGCAGACGGAGAAGGCAGCGCAATGGAGATAATCCTTACATTCAGAGGAAAGGAGCTATGGTCACACCCACGAGTATAGCCCGACCGACTATGCCGCCATGGCAGGTGGGTGGATCAGCACAAGCATATCTTGCAGATGCGCATGCGTCTCGGTGAGCAGTGCTGGCAGACTCGCCGTCGAAAACTGCGTGGTGCTCACGGTGAAGGGATCGAATGGCAGGATCTCATGGCGTCGATTCGGCTCAAGCTCTTCATGATCGACCACAACGCCGGCCAGATGAACGATGGACGCATGAATGGCAAACTCCCCGGCCTCGTTCGGGCTGAGCTGATACCGGACCGCCTGCTCAATCTGCACGGGCATCCCCCAAGAACGAATGAGCTCGGCACCCACCTCGGTGAAATCGCATCCGATATTAGACTGCTCCACTTCCGCCAGCGAGCTATCGAGGTAATCTGCCTCGATGAGCGCAGATTGGGCCCGCTGAGGGACGGTCTGATACAGGACAAAGTGACCGATGTCGCGGAGCAGGCCTTCGATGAAGAAGCGTTCAGCGTCGTCGATTCCGCATGATTTGGCAACCTTTCCAGCAAGCAGGGCACAGAACACGCTTTTACGCCAAAATCTGGAAACGTCCATCATCTGAACGGGCATCCCGGCAAACGTTCGGCCGATGGTGGTCGACGTGACGAGATCACTGACCGCCTGTGTGCCAAGGAGATTCACAGCATGTGTAATGGTGTCGATCTGTTTGGGAAACCCATAAAGCGGGCTGTTCACGATACACAGCAGTCGCGCCGAAATAGCCGGATCCAATTTTAGAGCGTTCGCGAGATCATCCATAGTCGAATCAGGGTCATCTACCACCTCTCGCACACGGAAATAGATCTCCGGTAGCGTACAGACGGTGGTACAGGATTCGACCAGTTCCTGCGCCGATGGCATCGTGAACGCCCCTCCCGGCTCTGGGTGACTCGAGACAAGCTCCCGACATCTCCATCGGCGAGAAACGAGCAGAACTGTAGGACAGAGTTTCTTTGAGAGAGAAGCCGCCGGATCAGGAAGACTCTCGATAGGCGACTTAAGGCTTGCCGTCTCCCGTCACGGTGAGCGCCCCATCACTCATCGCTCGAACATGAAGCGCATCCACGTCGGCGAACACGGCGATCCCTTGCATCGATGTCACCGTACCCCGCATCGAGACGGTCGGACTCAGCGTTCGATTGAGCCCGGTCTTGAGAAGGTCGCGCAATTGATCGATCTTCGGTGTGACTCCGAGCACGACTTCGGGAGTAATGGATTCTAAGAGCGGTGCGTGATAGAGCCAATCCGGCGCGGTGGTCTGCAGCAGATGCGTTGTAGCGGGATCATAACGAAGTCCTCCAAGATAGACCGTCCGTGTCAACCCGTTGATTTCCGGCTTCCCGATCAAATATACGTGGCCCCGCGCATCCCCGGTAAAATCCACACGAAGAAGCACCTGGTTCTCACCGAGGCCTGAAATGGCCGCACCGGTCATCCGAATAAAATTCCCCTTGTTGGCAACACGTTTCCCTTTCAGCCGGTTCGAGAGCGTCTGGGAGAGTGTGCTGTAGTCAACCTGGATATCCGCCAAGACATGGAATTGCTCGGAACCGGATCGCTTCTCGGAATAGCCATCCTGGACATCAGCCACGCCACGAAAATCCGGAGAGGACGCGTCCGTGACGAGCTGAGGAAGCGCCGTGGATGTCGCTGGTGGTTCCGCACCAAGGACGATCACCGGATGCGCCGTGAGCTGAAGGGTATCGGTGACAACATGGCCATCCTTTGAAAACCCAGTATGCTTTACCTTGTCGAGGTTGAGCAGAAGCCACGTATCCGGCTCCAATGGGATAGGATTCTGGAGCGCAGCCCAGACATCCGCTGCCTGAGATTTGACACTCAGCCCGTTGAGACGCGAGACGGCACTGTTGAGTCCTCCTCTAACTTGATCCTCGATCGCACTGTTGACGGCCTGCTGCAGGTCCACATCCGAGATGCGCAACTGGCATGGCTCGATGGGATGAACCGTCACGCTGCGGAGTGATGCCGAAACCCCGTAATCCGCTGTCATCCCCATGCCGATACTCCCATTGAGCGTGGCTTGTCTTGGCCATCCGCTCCCATCACCACACTGAACCAATGATTCAGCACCCTGCGCTTGTGACCGCGCGCCTACCTTATAGCGGAGGGGCGCACTCACAAAGAGAGAGACTCCCGAAAGGTCGATATCCTTCCACCAATTTCGGAGCGACAACCCGGACTCCTTCCCATCTATGGAGCGAGCAGCCTCCCGTACGATCGTAAAATCATCCCGCTCTGCATAATACTTGTAGTCCACACCTTTCGGATGTTTGGCAAGGCTCCGCCAATGGTCAAACTTCTTTGGAATCACGTTGGGGTCGTTGGTTGCATGGAGAAATGCGGAGACGTCCATCTGCACCGGCACATTGATGACAGAGTCTGCAGTTCCACGAATCGGGTTCTCGAGTGATGGAAGTTTTTCAGGTGCCGGTGGTCGCATCACATAGTCGGTATCAGAACAACTCGACAACAACAGCACCATTCCCATCGCACCTACTATATGGTATCCGGAGTTACAAAGCATGGGAGCCTCCTTCCCCTTTCACTCAAGACCGTCGACGTGCTTCAAGAGAAGCGGATGATTGGGCCTAGAATACCAGGATCCTGCTGTGCAAAAACAGCAGGGACCTCTTACCGTCGATGACCGCTTTAGGGAGTCCACCGTCGACTGCTATCAGCCATCGCCTATCGGTTGGGCTCGTTTCTCTTCCAGCTCCGCCCAACGTGCATACAACCGTTCCACTTCGGCCTGTGCAGTATGAAGCGTCGCGTATCGCTCCTGAAGCACGTCGGCAGATGAGACGATCGCCGGATCGTTCACCGCCGTTTGGCAGACTACGACAACCTCCTCTGCCGCAAGAATCTGCGCCTCAATCTGGTCCCATTCCCGTTGTTCCTTGTACGACAGGCCTTTCCGTTTGCCAGCACTTGGCCTCCCTCCACGGTCTCGGGAAGGCGGTCGCCGGCTCTCGTCCGACGTCTTTTTCGACTGAGCTGTTTCCCATTGAGCATAATCAGCAAACCACTCGGCACGACCCATCCCATCCAACGCAAGGAGCCTCGTGGAGACACGGTCCAACAGCCACCGGTCGTGCGTCACCAGCACCAGTGCTCCGGTAAATTCCAGCAAGCTCTCTTCCAGCACATCGAGCGTCGGAATATCCAAATCGTTCGTCGGCTCGTCGAGGATGAGAAGATCGGCCGGTTCCAGCATGAGCCGCGCGATCAGCAATCGGGCCTGCTCTCCACCGGAGAGGCGTGAGACCGGGAGATCCAGCTGTTCCGGTTTGAAGAGGAAGCGCTTGGCCCAGGAAACAAGATGAATAGAGCGATCCTGATACACGACAGCATCACCGCCGGCCGGAGCGAGGGCGCGCCGCAAGGTCGCCTGCTGGTCCAACGATCCTCGGTGTTGCTCAAAGGTCACCACACGGAGCCGATCCGCGCGTATGATGGCCCCGCTATCAGGTTCCAATGTACCGGCCAGAAGTTTCAGAAGGGTTGTCTTGCCGCTTCCGTTCGGGCCAAGCAGGCCGATCCGTTCACCTGGCCCCAGAAGGATGTCGAGGTCGGATACGATCGGCTGACCACCAAGCGATTTCTTAAGCCCCTTCACCACCAACAATTGTTTCGACTTCCGTCCGGAAGCTGTGAAATCGATGGCAGCCGTGACATTTCCCTGTCGTGACTCAATGTCGTTTAACTCATCGATCAGCCGACCTGCAGAATCGATCCGGGCCTTGGCCTTCGTCGTGCGGGCCTTAGGCCCTCGCCTGAGCCATTCCACCTCACGCCGCACACGATTGGCTAACGACGCCTGATAATCGGCTTGCGCCTGCAGTGCCGCCTCCCGCTGCTCGAGAAACTCGCTGTACCGACCGTTTGCCTGAAAGACGCCATCGGCATAGCTTCGGTTCAATTCCCAGATCCGCGTCGTCACCGACTCCAAGAACCGACGATCGTGGCTGATCACGATAAACGCATGGGGCTCAGCCTTCAGCAGGGCTTCGAGCCACAGGATCCCTTCGACGTCCAGATGGTTGGTCGGCTCGTCCAGGAGCAGTACGTCGGGTTCCAGCATGAGCGATCGCGCGATCGCCAGCCGCTTTCTCCACCCTCCGGATAACGTCGAGACGGCTTGATCGGAGCGGACAAATCCACCGAGGCTCAGCGCCTTGGCTATTCGACCGCCCTGTTCATGCGGATCAAGACCTTCGTCAAGGAGGACCTGTGCCAGTGCGTCTTCGACTGAATGCTGCTCGGCAAACGTGGGCTCCTGCGGAACATAGCCGATACGAACCTGACGCCTGACGGATCGCGTCCCGCTATCAGGTTCTTCAAGGCCGGCCAAAATCTTGAGCAACGTGGATTTCCCGGAACCGTTGGGGCCGATCAATCCAACATGATCGCCGTCGCAGAGTCCGATCGATAGACCGGTGAACAACGGTTTGACTCCGTAACTCTTCTCAAGAGACTCGCAGCTGAGCAGGAGGGCTGGCGGCATAATCGGTGGAGTGTACTGTACCTGATCCCCGAGAGTGAAGGGTCTGTTTCTTCGGTAAAGTTGACACAGTTACAGAGGAACAGTAGCCTGTCACCATCCATAGGCCTCACGTCTACACCGAGACCAGAGAAAGGGGAACCTCGCGATGAAATCGATCTGGAGCATCCTAAGCCTGTGTCTGCTCGTTACCGCCGCAGGCTGTGGCGGAAACAAGGCCGAAATCCAAGAAGACCGCCTCACCGTCGGCAAGGTACAGGGAGAAATCAAGGTGGGAATGGCCGCCTCCCAGGTGGCCGAGCTCCTCGGGAGTCCCAATATCGTGACCACCGATGAGAAACGGCGCGAGGTCTGGATCTACGACAAGGTCTCGACCGATCGCGTGGACACGGCCAGCTCGTCCTTCGCGAGCATCATCATTCTGGGAGCCACCTCACGCGACAGTTCGAGCTCACAGCGCCAACGGACCCTCACTATCATCATCAAATACGACGAAGAGAAGAAGGTCCGTGACTTTGCCTACAACTATACCCAGTTCTGATCCGCCAGTGAGACGGATTCTCCCCACGAGGGGAAGGGGTAGTCTGGTCATGGCGATCCTGGCACCTGCGTTGCTGAGTGGCTGCGTCGCCCATACCGAGCCAGCCGAGCTCTTCGCGCTGACGCCGGACATCCCGAAGAACCGGGCGATGCAAACCCGGATGTTTGAAACCCCAAACGACCGAGAACTCCTCTCTGCCTCAGCCGCCGTTCTCCAAGACTTGGGCTTTCAGGTCGAAGAAAGCCAGCGAGAGGTCGGTTTCCTCCGAGCTACCAAAGAACGCAGCGCTCGAGAGTATGGCCAGTATGTCAAGCAAGTGCTGGTATTGCTGCTCTCCCTTGGAAAGGTCATGCAGCCGGTTGACCTCCATCAGAAGATCGCCGCCTCACTCATCGCCCGTCCGCTCAATCCCGAAGCGACCCGCCAGGAAGTCCGCGTCATGTTCTATCGGGTCGTGTGGAAGGGGGACGGGCAAGTGGACAATCAATACATCCCTCCGGGTGAGCAATATATGGAAATGATCCGAGATCCGGAGATCTACCAGCAATTTTTCGCCAAACTTTCCAAGGCGGTGTTTTTAGAAGCCCATCGAATCTGAGGACGTGGCATGAATACATTCACGATGCATATCCCATTGTTCGGCGCTGGCCTTCTGCTCGCCGGAATTCTTTCTCTGCAGGGCTGCGCCGCACCCGAGGTGAAGCCGGACTTGTTGGCCCCGACCGAAGCCCAGATGAAGATCCGGAGCCTCCAAACCAGGAGTTTCGACCTCACAGACCGAAACGCTGCCATTCGCGGTGTTATCGCCTCTCTGCAGGACTTAGGTTTCATCATTGAACGGGCCAATGAAGGTCTGGGTCTCGTCACCGCGGCACGATTCGCCGAACCGAACTACTACGACGTCGTCACGATCACTGTGACCGTGCGGCAGGAAACTGCTGGGAAGATGAGCTTTCGTGCCAACGCCATTTATAACAACAAACCCATCGACGACCCGAAGGTATATCAGAACTTCTTCGCCGCTCTGCAACGAGCCCTGTTTCTTTCTCAGGAGTCGACACCATCGTCATGATTGTCGAACAACCGCTGAGTTCTCGGACGCTATCACGATGGCTGATGCCGACCGCGCTCGTCGGAGCCGCCCTGCTCTCGGCCTGTACACCCTACGAAATGCGACACGACAATCAATCGGACGCCAGGGCACAGATCTGGTTGTCTGAAGAAAGTCAGGTCAAGGTTCGGGCCGCGCAGACACGCGTGTTCGACACTCCAGATAGGCACAAGATGCTCCAGGCGATCGTCACGACCTTGCAGGACCTGAACTGCAAGATCGACGTGCTCGATGAGGAACTGGGAATCGTGTCCGCTAAGAAATACGTCGATCTCGAGCGACCGACCTTTTTCGATCCGTCCTATATCCTGTACCGGCCCGACACGCTTCTGTTTCTTACCAGAAACTTCCGAGCCTGGGGCCCCTTCTACCACCGCAGCGACCTCGTGCGACTGACCGTCACCGTCCGTGACCGCAATGAGTCGCAGCTCATCGTCCGCGCCAGCGTACAGTTCTATCTCCGCGCCGTGGAAGATCCTGTGCCCTATCAACAGTTCTTCCGCACCCTGGAACAAGCCGTCTTCCTGGAAGGACACGCGGTCGACTAGTCGGCCCGCGGAGGATCTACCGAAGGACGGAATGTATTGACTGACTCCTACGCAAGAGCTATTGTCAGCGAAAAAAATGAGGTGACATGACGACTCACGGCGTTCGTACAGAGAAGCATCATGGTATCGAGATCGCGCAACGGCTGAGTCACCCGATCATGGCTTGCCTTGTGCGATTATCAATCCTTGCGGGTCTCCTCGTTTTTCCAGGGGCATCGCCGGGCATGGAGTCACCCGTGCTTGCACAGGACGTGACGGCAAGCCCGCCACCTGTCTCTCACTATGACAGATCAGAAGAATCATCACGTGTAGACCCGATTCCAATCACCGACAGTTCCACCCTGCCAAACGACGAAATCTACGAAACCGCTGAGCATGACATACCCAACACACCAACCTTATCAGAACAATCCGCCGAACAATTGGATGCCTCCAACTGGCAGGAAATAACGGTCACTAAGGGAGACAGTCTTGCCCATATTTTCAAACGGCTCCAACTGAGTCCTCAGGACCTGCACACGATCATGACCCTGGGAAAAGAAACCTCGGTCTTAAAGCGACTGAAACCGGGCCAGGTCGTGTTGTTTCAGGTGGTCGATAATCAGTTCATAGCTCTGAAGTACCCGGTGGACTTGGTCACGACTCTGCATGTTGCAAAAAAGGATGATGGCATTCAGGCCACGACTATCACCGAAGAACTTGAGACCCGTATTAATCACGCCTCTGTCACGATCACAGATTCCCTGTTCCTGTCTGGTGTCGCAGCAGGCCTCTCAGAGAATCTGGTCATGCAGCTGGTCGCCATTTACGGGTGGGATATTGATTTTGCCCTTGATATTAGAAGCGGTGATCGCTTTTCCATAATTTATGAAGAGCATTTCAAGAACGGCAGGAAAGTACGCGAAGGACCGATCACGGCCGCAGAGTTTGTCAACCGGGGAACGCCCTATCGCACCGTACGATTCACCCATGAAGATGGCCACTCGGAATATTATTCCGATACCGGCCGCAGCATGCGCAAAGCCTTTCTGCGCACACCCGTGAAGTTCACCCGTATCAGCTCCAGATTCAGCGTGAAGCGTAGACACCCCATCCTCAACAGACTCCGTGCCCATCGTGGGGTGGATTATGCTGCGCCCAGCAGAACCCCTGTGAAGGCCACAGGCGACGGGACCGTCACCTATCTAGGGAGAAAAGGCGGATTGGGGAACGCCATCATTCTTAAACATGGTGGTCGGTATGATACGGTTTATGCACACCTGTCCGGCTACAGGAAAGGACTGCGAACCGGACAACGGGTCAAACAAGGGCAAATTATCGGCTATGTTGGGATGACCGGTCTTGCCACTGGTCCCCATCTTCATTATGAATTTCGCGTCAATGGAGTTCATCATAATCCGCTGACCGTGAAGGTACCCAAGGCTACTGGCATTCCGGCAAACGCGATGAAAGATTTCATGGTGCAGGTTGAGCCTCTCTTGGCTGAACTTGGTCGTATCCAGTCCTCAGCAGATATGACAACGCGTAGTTGGGATGATCATTCAAATGACTCCGTTGCCGCGATACAAGCCGCTCCCGACAATACAACGCCGGAATAATTCGCCGCATGGAGGGGCGTAATTCCTAGACCCTACCGACACATTTCCATTACTTCTTCCCTCTTTGTCATCATGGGAATGCTGTGGTTCACCGCCTGCGCCACCATTCCCCCACGCAACATCACGAACTCTTGCGCCATCTTCTACGACAAAGGCAATTGGTATGGCCACGCCACGTCTAGCTATAAGAAATGGGGGGTTCCCATCCACGTGCAGCTGGCCATCATTCATCAGGAATCGCGCTTTCGGTACAACGCAAAAGCTCCCAAGGATTATCTTCTTGGATTTATCCCGTGGGGGCGCCAGTCGTCAGCCTACGGCTATGCGCAGGTCATGAAGGGTACCTGGAACTGGTACAAGAAGAAGACCGGCAACTGGCGCGCACACCGAGATGACTTTGCCGATGTCGTGGATTTTATCGGCTGGTACGGCAGCATGAGCCACACAACGCTGGGTATCAGCAAGTGGGATGCCCGCAACCAGTACCTGGCCTACCACGAAGGTCATGGTGGCTATCAGCGTCAAACCTACAAGAGGAAACGCTGGCTCATGGCGGTGGCCAAAAAGGTCGAGCGTAACGCGGCTCGCTACCGTGCGCAGTTGGCACGATGTGAGAACAACCTCAATAACAAGGGATGGTTTTCGAATTTCTAGTCCGACAGTGGCCGCGCTTCTAGAGGTACTTTAGCTCGGCTAAGATACTGTCTCCTCATCCACGCCAGTGCGCCGTTCTCAATCCACACCGTCAAAGAACCGTCCCTACCAGCACTCCTTCCGCACCCAAGAATAATCTGCCCAATTATCGACTTCTCGTTCAATTCCCTTGTTTAAGACCAGGGAAGGCTGTTATGACCAGGAAAGGCCTGGCGGGGCCACAGTGTGTGAACGTACTAAGGCGCATTCAATGATCAGTCATCGATGAGACAGATTCTTTCGGCCATCATGGAAGGAGACCAACATGACACACCTCTACATTTCGCGTCGACCAGCGATTCTTCCATTGCTACTCACCGTGCTCTTCATGATGCCCACCGGGCTGGTGTCAGCTCATGACCCCACCGATGGTGGAATGGGACGATGGTCTGGGGGGACTGGGATCGGCTTCCTGGGGGGCACGCCTGACGGGGTGGAGTTCGCCGTCAATGGGCACCTGGACTATTTCATAGCGGAGGACATCTCCATTGGTCCCTTAGCCCAGTATGCTGGCGCGGGCGACGATTTTCTCTTTGGGCTCACGGTCCAGGGTAAGTATTGGTGGGCCATTCCGGACACGAACAACCAGACCAAGCTGGTCTTACAAGGCGGGATTGGCTTCGTGCGTGCCGGCGTGAGGGAACCTGAGATCGGCTATGGTGATACCTTCAGCTCCTTCTTGATTCCTCTTGGCATCGGAGTCGATCATGCGGTGAATGAACGGGTCTCTGTGACGGCCGATTTTCTGGTTAACATCACCGCGCTCGGACGGGACGTCCGGGTCGCAGGGCGAGAAGTCGACTTTCACACAAACGTGATGCCTGGGTTGTATTTTGGCGTGAGGTTTTTTTGAGTCGATCTACGAGCTCGCCGTTTCCGAGATGCGTCTTGAGGATGCTGCTCGCGTGTGATCCCTCAGGTGATCGCACGGCGGCGTTGCCGTATGATTCGTACTGATCCATCTGTAGGGTTCTCGAGACACGCGCGTAATGTCTGACCGACCGACCACTGTCAGACCGCTCGCCCTCGTCACCGGTGCCGCAGGGCTCATCGGGCACGCACTCGTGGCCGACGCGTCACGATGGGCACCCGACTGGGAGGTCTGGGGCGTCACGCGTGACGACATCGATCTCACCCAGATCGATCAGGTGCGGGCGTTCTGGCACAACCGTAGGCCTCAACTCGTGATTCACTGTGCTGGGCTGACCCGGCCCGCCCACTGTGAACGCGATCCCGCCCTGGCCCGTCGACTCAACGTTGAGGTCACCGCCTATTTGGCCGAGCTCGCCCGTGAAATCCCCTTCGTGTTCTTTTCTACGGATCTCGTCTTCGACGGGAAGAAGGGACACTACGTCGAAACCGATCCGGTCAACCCGCTGAACGTGTACGCGGAAACCAAGGCCGCGGCCGAGCGTGTGGTGCTGGCCAACCCGAAGCATACGGTGATCAGACCGTCGTTGACTGCCGGCCGATCCCCGACGCGTGACCGGAGTTTCGTCGAAGAAACGAGGCAGGCATGGGAAGCTGGTCGTACCCTGACCTTGTTCACCGACGAGGTGCGCTGTCCGATCCCCGTCTCGGCCACGACCCGTGCCGTGTGGGAGCTGGTGCAGAAGGGGCGGGCGGGGCTCTACCATCTTGCAGGAGCGGAAGCGTTCTCCCGTTGGGAGATCGGGCAATTGCTGGCCCGGCGTTGGCCGGAACTTGACGCCAAGATGGTTTCAGGCTCCCTGTGTGACTATGTCGGGCCGACTCGTCCGCCGGACCTTTCCCTCAACTGCGAGAAGATTCAGTCGGTCCTGTCGTTCCGGCTGCCGTCTTTTCGCAATTGGCTCGCTGCCGGTGTCGCGACCGGAGAGCCATGATCACCGATCTCTTTACCTCGTTGAGTCTTGCAAGTTCCCCTTGAGCCTGCGAAGAGGTAGAGATTGGACCGGTGAAACATCTCCAATTGAATTTGGGAGAGTTCGATCGTTCGCCGCAGTTCTCCCAAATGTCGTGCCCTTAAGCTTGGTAGGATTCTGACCGATAGAGCTCTTGATCCCCAACCAGGACCCCCCCATGACTTCATCAGGCGCGGCTACAGAATCAGCATTGATCGACAGAATCCGCCCCCGTCTCCATCACAAGCTCAGACCTCTCTTCAACGAGTCTAGCCGCTGTCTTCCGATTTTACAGTCAACCTGTCAGCAAATCCTGAACCATGTGGGGCCTCAGTCCAGCGCCGTGAGTCTGGCCCGAGTGATCAGCCACGATCATGGACTGACGTGCAAAGTCCTGCAAGTGGCGAACAGCATTGCCTACAGCCCTCAACAGACGATCGTGTCGATCCCCCATGCCGTCAGTTGGCTCGGACTCGACACCGTCCGCTCCCTCGTAGCGGCAGCCCATCTGGTCGAACAGCTGCAGCATTGGCCGGTTCGCCAACAAGAGTTCCGAACCTTGATCGCCAAGTCCCTGATCTCCGCCACCTACGCAAGCGAACTGGGGGTAGCCATTGGCTATCCACAGCCGGGGCAATTGTTTACCGGCACCCTCCTATACTCGATCGGCGACTTGGCCATCGCCTACGAGGACCCTGACCTCTTTCTTGCCCTCCAGACTATTTCCAAGAAAACCAAGCGCCCGTCGGAATGTGCTCTTGAAGAGACACGCCTGATTGGTGTACCGCGGCTGACCTTGGCCCAAGCATTGGCCCACATGTGGAAGCTACCGGATGAGTTGATCGAACTCTTCCGTCATGCCGAGGAACTGCCGATGGGGCGTTGGAACAGCGAGTTTCAGACCTACCGAGGTATCGTCGTCGGCTCCATTCGGTTGGTCGAGGAGCTGACCGGTCCTGCCCCGCGGACGGCTTGTGAGGAAGTCAAGAAAACGCTCCAAGACGGAAGCGGACTCTCTTCGGCCCTGTTCACAGACTTGACGATACGAGCCATGGATCGGGGGCGTCAACTCATCCGCTCCATGGGGTTGTCAATCGATTCCTCCGAAGAACCTATACCACCATCAACCGAGCCGGATGCCACCGGATCGATCCCGGATCCGTTCCCCATCAACAACCAGCCGGTTGGTAACGAACAAGCGGTGGTACCACCGAGAGACGAACCTGCTGCCCCCATTCAGACCAAGCCGCTTGAAACACTCCTCGCTTTTCAGAACTCACTGCACGCTGCGAAAGATCTCAACAGTCTACTCGGGGCATGTGTCCAATCCCTCCATCAGAATGCAGGGTTTCACCGTGTCGGCCTGGCACTCCTGAACCTAAACGATAGTGATCTCCTTGTTGGAAGATTGGTGCTCGGTGGGAATCCTCCGGCACCCTACCTCCGCTCCCTTTCAGGTTCACTCAGCCGCGAGCACCAGTTTTTCCTCATGGTTCTCAAGCGAGTCGATCCACTCCTTGTTCCTAACTTTTCCGACCAGAAGGCCGAGACTTTGAAGCAGGACTTTCTCGAAGTCTGGAAACCGACATCGGCGATCGTGGCGCCGTTGCGGGTTGGGGCGAAACCGATTGGGCTCATCTACTGTGACCGATCAGCAGGCAGTCAACCGGTGCAGCCTCTGGACTATCAAGCCTTTCAACTGTTCTTCGCCCAAGCAACCTTGGGCATCAACCGACTGGCCGGCATACTGTAGCGCGCCATCACATCGACAGTGCGCTGCCTCTATGGTACGCCCGCCAAGATCCCACCCATAGACAAATCCATTACCTGTACCGAGCTCCGTCATGAGGCGGAAACGGTCGCATTTCTTGTCCGATTGCCCTATCCTTTCCAATAGACACTCTTCAGATTGACGTTGAGCACGCCGAAGGACGCTCCGCGCCTACGCCAGCCAACTCCAACGATGGGAGGACACCATGACCTTTACCCCTTCGACTTATGTGAACTTTGTCTCGGAAGACTCAGCAGCCCGGGAGCGCCTCTTTCTTGAGTATATTGGGTGGCGCGAAGACTTTGACATCATCATCGTTGGCTCAGGAATCGGCGGCGGGATGCTGGCAGATGATCTGGCAGACAGACTTGGCTCACAGAAACGAATTCTCGTATTGGAAGCCGGCTCTTTTCTCTATCCCACTCATGTGTACAACATCTCCCGCATCCCGAACAGCAGCCTTGCCAGACATTTCGGTTGCGACACCTTCTGGCAGGACGGACATAGCGGCACGCAGAACTACATCGGCGAAAAGCAGCAGCTCAACTTCGGCGGCCGGTCGATCTTTTGGTCCGGATTGATCCCGAGCATTCAGGGGTGGGAGCTGGACTACTTTCCGTCTCGGGTTCGGCAAGACTTAGCGGACGGGCTGTTGGATCAAGCCGGGCAGACTATGAATGAGTCGAGATCGATGGGAGCCACCGCCAAGGATGTGGTCGACCGGTTACGGGAGTCCTCGCTCAACAACGACTTTGTCATCGAGCAAACGCCACGTGCCTTGCACCAGCCTTATCTGAAACCTGATGGCACACCAAAGGACGACTTCTTCACGGAAGGCACCGGCGTCTTCAATACAGCTGAGCTCCTCGTGAACCAGGTTGGGCTTACCCCGGGCATTAGTCACGGGGACGGACCAGGTTTGCACCTGCTCCTCAACCATTACGTCGAAGATGTGCAGAATCACGGCAGCCATCTGACGATTGTTGCCCGCAATACTCGGACTGGCCAAGCCAGGTTTTTCACGGCAGGGACGGTTGTGCTCGCCGCCGGGTCGATCGAAAGTCCCAAACTGCTCCGCCGCTCAAGCATGTTTCCGTGGTTGCCGCAGAACGTGAAGGACCTAGCCCGGATAATTCACGACTCGGCCAAGAAAAAAAGCCATCGAGGCTCCACACTGTGCTATAGGAGCGGCGACCAAGCAACTTCTACAGGCAGCGACGGAGGACCCCGATGGCGACAGACTGTA